>NZ_JBTOQG010000009.1:0-143054 GCF_055283955.1 Pseudomonas sp. HP_12 | reverse complement strand
GTGAAACGATGCATCGCCGATGGTAGTGTGGGGTTTCCCCATGTGAGAGTAGGTCATCGTCAAGATTAAATTCCGAAACCCCATTTGCGAAAGCAGATGGGGTTTTGTTTTAAGTGAAGGTCATACATTTTCGCTGGGACGTTACGTCAGTAACGGATCGGCCACAGAATTTCTTGACGACCATAGAGTGCTGGAACCACCTGATCCCATCCCGAACTCAGCAGTGAAACGGTGCATCGCCGATGGTAGTGTGGGGTTTCCCCATGTGAGAGTAGGTCATCGTCAAGATTGAATTCCGAAACCCCAGTCTGCTTACGCAGACTGGGGTTTTGTCGTTTAAACCGCCGGCACTGAAACGCAGCAGGCCTAGGCTATGAGCGCATCACAGCTCCGGGCACGTTCTTCATCGCACCATCAGCAAAGTCCTGTAAAAACTTTCTGAATCCCTCAGCGCTTATCGGGTTGGCATCTGTAGGCTCGGCAACGATGGTCCAAGTAGCGACACAGCTTGCACGGCCTTCGGGGGCGACCGTCATCGCGGCCCAGAGCCTGCTGACACCTAGATTGTTGTAGATGGTCGTCCATGTCATAAACATCTCGTCGTCGTCACGAGAGTTGAGTTGCTCGACAACCCGCAGACCACCCTCCTTGAATTTCTTGTAACGTATCGACCCCGGACCTTCGCCAACCACTTCGATGCTTTCCAGTTCCGGTATGAAATGGGTGAAACCACCGAAATCGCCTACGATCTTCCAGACCTCACGCGCAGGTGCGTTGATCGAGATTGCAGAAACCACAGGTTCTCCTCCAGGATTGGTAATCAGCGTATCGGGCGAAAGGGAGCCAAGGGTGTTGAGCGGCTGAATAGCGTTCATGTTGTTCTCCATAACTTAAGGGGGAGTGGCGTTGGGGTGTATCAGATGAAGGCAATCTCTTTCAGGTACTCGCAGCCCTTGCGCAGCAGTGCCGGGGTTTTCGAGGGGTAGCTTTCGCCCATCCGTTGAACACCCGCATGGGCGTTCTGGTAGGCGATCATTGATATGTCTCCGATGTCTTCCTCAAACCCATCGAGGTAAAAGCCGAGCACGCCGAATAAAGCGTTGTCGCTGTCCACGCGGTTCAATTGGGTTTGCCACTCACTGACGCTGACCATCTCGAAATCACTGCCCGCTTCACGGAACGCGCTGACGTAATTGCTCCAGCTCAACGGCTCCGGGTTGTGGAGGTTGAAGACTGCGTGTGCCGGCTGGTAACGACTGGCGTGAAAGCCAATGAATCGGGCGAGGAAGTCGACAGGCATCAAGTCGAAGGTCATGGAGAAATCCGGGACCTGGCCCAGCTGCATCGACCCCTTGAGCATCAGCATCAGGCGATTCTTGTGCGGCTGGCAGACACCGGTCGTGCTGTTGAAGGCGATATTGCCGGGCCGGTAGATGTTCACCCACGCGCCTCGCTCACGGGCTTGCTGCAGGATCCGCTCGGCGACCCACTTGGAGAGGTTGTAGCCGTTCTTGATGTAGATTGGCGGAGTCTCGGCAGCAGGCGCTTCGAGGACGCGACCGTCAGTCCCGACGGCGCTTGAAGCAGAGAGCGTAGATACGAAGTTGAGCACCTTCTTGCTTCGCCCTTCACACAGCTTCAGGCATTCGAAAATCGGCTCGACGTTATCCTTGGCCAGCGTCTCGTAATCCTGAACGTGGTTGACGTTAGCAGCGTTGTGCACCAGCGCGCCAAACTCGCGATCAAGCCGTTCATATACCTCGTTGCTCAACCCGAGCTGCGGCCGCGTGACGTCGGCGGCATAAACCCGTACTCGCGCCAGATCCAGATGCTCGAGACGGTTTTCGCGCAGTGCCTGGATAAAGCGGTCTTGGGCCGTCATCCCTGCGCTTTCGCGTACCAGGCAGGCAACCTCGGTTGCGCCCCACGCCAACAGCGCTTCGACGATGTGAACACCGAGAAAACCATTGGCGCCGGTGACGATGACTTTGTGTACGTCGCCCATGCGCTCCACAGGCAGTACCGGCAGCTCGAAGGGCGCCGAAGCATCCCGGAAGGCTTGCGGGCTGACGGTCCATGAGGTGGTGCCGTCGCTGTCGAGCAGTGACGCCAGATTGGTCAGCGTTGGCGCCTCGATGAAGCGGTTGATCGGAATGCTGCGGCCGAACCGTTCGCGAATCCTCAGCAGCATCTGCGACAGCAGGATCGAATGACCACCCAGATTGAAGAAGCTCTCGTCAGTTGATATTTCGTCAGGCGGAAGCTCAAGCAGATCGGCCCACAACGTAAGAAGAAGCCTCTCGTTTTCGGTGTCGGGCAAACGGCGTGGGGCTTGCTCCAGCAGGTTCACTGGCAGCTGCAACAGCGCCTTGCGATCGACCTTGCCGTTGCTGGCAAACGGCATGCTCGCCAACTCCGTGAAGGCGGTCGGCCGCATATAGTCGGGCAACAACCCTGCGACATGGTCCTTGAGCAAATGCCGGGCGGCGTCCGGCTCCACGCCGTGTGGTTGCGCGAGAAAAGCCAGGATGCGTCGCTGGTCGTCAATCACCACCGCGACTTGTCGGTACAGCTGGCTGTCGCGCAGGCAGTGCTCGATCTCCTCGGGCTCTACCCTGAATCCGCGGATCTTTACCTGGTTGTCACGTCGCCCGGACAACTCGATGCCCGCGCTCGTCCATTTGCCGATGTCCCCGGTGCGATAGGCGCGTACGCTTTGGCCATCACCCAGCGCGACATTCACGTAGCGCTCATCGGTAAGTCCAGGATTGTTGATGTAACCCAGGCACACGCCTGGACCCACGATGTAGAGCTCGCCGGGTGTCTGATCCGCGACGGGCTGCATATCCTCGTCGAGAATCAGAACTTGGCTGTTGGCGATCGGGCGACCCAGGTTGCGGTTGCTGCCGCCGGGTTGGAACCGGCCAGCGGTGATCAGCACCGTGGCCTCGGTCGGGCCGTACAGGTTGTGGAAGTGACATTGCGCTGCCAGGCGCTCAATCACGTAGGGCTCGCAGACATCACCGCCGGTGCACAAGTGCTTGAGCGTCAGCGGTCGGTCAATCGGCAGGATGCTCAACAATGCTGGAGGCAGAAACGCGTGGCTGAGATTCTGATCCAACAGCTCGAACAGTTGCAGCGGATCACGACGCTGATCGTCGTTTGCCACGATCAGTTCAGCGCCGCTGAGCAGGCTGGGGAATATGTCGATGACCGACGAATCAAAACTCAGCGTCGAGAACTGCAGCACCCGGCTGTGTTCGGACAGCTCGACATAGTGGGCGTACCAGGCCGTGAAGTGGCTCAGGTTGCGCTGGCTGAGCATCACGCCTTTTGGGTGTCCGGTCGTGCCCGAGGTGTAGAGCGCCATGCACGGCGCGTCGGTCTCCGGGCGATAGCGCATCAGCGATTGCGCCGTCGGCACGATCTCGATGTGGCTGATATCCAGCCCCGGCACAGCAACCCCCGCCAGCGGGTGAGTCCCATCGTGCAACAGTAAACAGGCATGCGCGTTTTCGAGTATGTACTGTTGACGCTGGAGAGGCTGGCTGGGATCCAGCGGCAGATACACCGCTCCGTTGCCCAGAATGGCAAGTATCCCGGCGAACAGCGCCGCCGATTTCGGCATACAAACACCAATCACCACCGGTTCAACTGAAGCGCGCGGCAGCATGGCCTGAATCTGCGCCTGGATCGCGACGCCGTGTGCGCGGAGTTGGTCGTAGCTGATGCGCTCGCCGTCGATACTCAGCGCAGTGCGCCCGGCGAATTCGCCAAAGCTCCGATCCAGGCGTGCGACCAGCGTCTCCTCGGCAACACGCAGCAACTCTGGCGCTGCAGTGAAGTTGAAGCAGTGCTCGAAGGCCAGTCGGTCCAGTCGTAACAGGCTTTCCTGGCGCTCCCCGTGCGGCGGATCGATGCGTTCGGCACGCGCGAAGTACTCCGTATCACGCGAGAACCGGCTGATCAGCAGCGCTACGTTGTCCACCAGCGTTGCGACCGCAGCGTCGCGCAACCCGCGGCCGTTTCCGGAAAGCGTGGCAGCCACGGCATGGCGTGCGATCAAGCGCTGCGCCGTAGCTGTGCCGAGCCAGCACACTATTTCCAGTTCAGGCAGTGCCCGCTCGCTCCCCGGTGTCAGCCCGACCCGGAGACCAAGATGCACGGCTGCCTTGAACGCGGCCCATTCTGCATGGGGCAGTTCCAGCGTGCCGTCCTCAATGATGATCGACGCGTCCTTCAGCGCTGTCAGCTCCAGCGCGGCCTCATCGCGCAGGAGGTGAATCGAATGCCCGTGTGCGTCCAGTTCTGCACTTAGCTCACTCATCGCCCGGCTGTGACCGATGAGCACAATCTCCAAGCGCTTCATTGCAAGCCTCCGGCCGGCAGATAGTCGGCAAGGGCGTGCTGGACGCAGAGGGAGTCGAGCATCGAGCTGGAGGTGAAGAAACGCATGATGTTGCCCACCAGCGGATGGTGGCGATTGATCGGGAAGCACATCGCCCGTGTTTCATGCCTCAGCGCCTGCTTGATCGGCTCGGTGACCGGCAGGCTGTCGATCAGAACGAAGTCAAAAGACTTCTGGATGTCATTGGTCAAATACTGAGCAATGAACACGGGGAGGATCTGCGCGATCACTGCCTTGTCCTGTTGGGGCGCTGCGTGCCAGTAGATCCTGACCAGCCGCGACCAGAAGCCGGAGTGCCGTCCTTCATCAAGAAGGTGGTCGGCCATGAGGCCTTTGACGGACTGCTTCACCGTGTCGTCCTTGGCGAACGCGGCTACGTCGTTCGTCACGGTGTTCTCGGCAATCGCTACGCAGATAAGCTCGACCGCGCTGCGCAAGTGGTCTGGCGCCAATGCCAGTGCAGCGGGGATGGCTCTGCTGAGTTCGATTTCCTCCGGCAAAGGGATCGGCTGGATGCCGGTCAATGCGATGGTTTGCTGCATGAAGTCCATTGCCACCAGCGCGTGGTAATCCTCGTCGACGACCACGGTCATGGCGTCGTAGCGGCAAGCAAAGGGAAAGCGAATGGCGAAGTTGTCTTTGGCGATGCTTCGCGCGGTCTTGTCGACGATCTCGGTCTCGAAAATCACGACGTCGTTGATGAACTTGTACAGGCTCTGTACCAGCGCCAGATCGCGCAGATGAGCGCATTCGCGAGTGAACGTCTCGCTTAGCACCAGTGGCTGGCGGCTGAGCGGGTAGATCAGTTTTTCATCGTTTTCGACGATGCGGCGCGGGCGTGTCCGAATCGTCGCACGGCCTTCCCAGGCATCAACGAATGACAAGTAGTCTTCGGCTTTCATGATGGCGTCCTTGTGTGGGTATCAAGTCGGTGGCGGATGAGGGAAGGGCTCATGCGCTGACTTCCCGCGCCGTTTCACGCAGGGTCAGTTGCACGGCGTCCCACAGTGCGATGCGGCTGTCGACTGCGGCGACGGCGGCGGCATAGACCTCGTGCTGGTGCTGTTCATTGCCCGCGACTAGCCTGGTCAGCAACGATTCCGCAGCCGGGCCGTGGTCTTCGGAGTCCACCTCGATGTGGCGTTCCAGGTAGTAGCGAAAGGTCGGTGCCTTGTCGGCAGTGATGCCCCAGTCGTCAAGAATCCGCTGGAACATCTGTGGGATAACGCTTTCGCGACCGTGCAGGAACGCGGCAGCCACGCAATGCGCCGGCGCATTCAGCGCGATGTCGAGGGTGTCCCGGACGAAGTGTGTGGCCGCTCGGCCTGCGCCGACGCTATCGAGCGCGGTTTTGTAGTGAATGCCTTCGCGCAACAGTTCGACGAAATGCTCAATGCGCGCGGTGCTTGCGCCGATCTCGCGCATGGCATCCAGGTAGAGCTCGAAGTGACTGTAATGATCGTGGCGTCCCGGGCGATCATCCGACTCCTCACCCAACACGATTTCGTTGATGAGCCGTGCTGCCTTCGGGTCTCGCGGCGGCAACCAGGGGAGTCGGGTGCAGGTCAGTTCCTGCTGCAGCCGTTTGGTCAGTGACATAAAGTCCCAGACCGCGAACACATGCACCTCCATGAACCGCTGCAGAGCGTGCAGTGAATCAATTTCGGAAAAAACAGGGTGCGCGCTGAGCACTGATTTCTTTGCGATAAGTTGCTGTTTTAACAGATCCATTTTTACGTCCTTGATGAGATTGAGTGCGTCACAAACTCTTTTAATTGCCGCAATTAGCGGTCGTCCTAAGTGCCCGTGTAAGAGCGGCTGAAATGAACTTCCGTAACTATCGGGCAATAAGAGGCTGCGAACGTTACTTCGTTAATGGTCAACAATCGTGCAGTATTTACTAAGGCATGCTCACGTGGTCTATGTCCTCGCTGACCAGCGTTTGTGGGCGAATGGCCCATAAGCGTTGGCGGCCAGAAAACGTTAGAACAGTTTCAAATGGTTTCGCAAATACTTTTTAATATAATTAGCGGCCTATATAAATCGTGCCCGAGCGTAGGCGATAAAACTTCTTAATTAAGTTTTATTAGGGCGAACGCAACCCTTCCGGCTCATTAAGGCCAGAATTGAAATTAATGAACGAATACCTCGTTCAGCGTTGCGCTTTATCGGGCTAATACAGTTTTTTGAGATTTTTTGGTTTGGGCGACATTCGGGGTTTCACTTCAATGTCTCCGCCCAGGGCAATGCTCCTTTTGCCGCTCCATGAGAACTGCTTTCCCTGAACCGGCTGCAGACCGATTCGTCGTTCGAGTGTGCCTGAACACGGCGGTGCACCGCGTCAACGACGGCCAAGTTTCACGATAGGTGCATTAGCGACGGCCGAGTGTGGGACGGCCGGCTTTTAGTCGTAGGAGAGATCAGAAGGAGGGCGTGAGGAGTCGATGCAGAAGGAGAGGGCGGCGATGTTTCTTCAGCCGCCCAGCAAGCCGAGGTGCGTATTGATGATGTGCAGCAGGCGGTCGCGTTGCGAGCTGAGAAAGTCATGAGTGCCGCGGACTTCGATCAACTCGAACTCGCGACGCGTGAACTCCCGCCATTTCATCATGCTGGCGGCTGTAGCGACCGGATCATCGCTGCCGTACAGACCGGTCAACGGGATGTCCAGGCCCTCATCGGCGCAGTGCGACCAGATCTCCGACAGCTTTACGTCGCTGCGCACGACAGGCTCCAGCAGCTTGAGGCGTTTCTTATCCTGCGCGAACGTGTTCGGGAGCACGCCCAACTTGATAAGCGCTTGAATGAAGTCGTCTTGCGGCAGCGTGTGCAGATACGGCCAGGGTTGTCGGCTGTCAGGGCTGCGGCAGCCGGACACGAACAGATGGCGTGTCAGATTCGGGTAATGATTCTGCGCCAGCCTGGCCATTTCATAAGCGACCCGACCGCCGAAGCTATGGCCGTAAAACGCGTGGGGTTCGCTCAGATAGGGCTGCAAGGCGAAGAAGGTGTCTTGCAACAAGGGCGCCCACTGATCGTAGGGCGTTTCCTTGAGCCGACTGCCGTGACCGGGCAGGCGCAGCGTTACCAGCTCGATGTGATCGGCAAGTCCTTCGGACCAGTCACGAAAATGCTCAGGATCGCCTCCTACGTGAGGACAGCAAATCAGGCGTGTTCTGACGGGTTGTCCGGAATTGACGACCATCAGCCATTTGTTCTTTTCGGCTTGCACTCAGCTTCCCCGAGCCTTGATAAAGGCGTCATAACCGTGGAGCCGGGTCCTTCGGCGCATACGCCGTCATGAACGGCGTTCGTTGATCCCTTGTGCTTCTCGGCCGATTAGCCGGTAGCAAGCAAGGTCAAGATTGGATACAGCGGTGAATGTTACTGGGTGACGGCACGTTTTCGTGAGGCCGCTGCAGGTTTTGCCTCTTCCGCCTTACGGGCGCTCAAGTAGGCATTGATGGCCTCAACACCCCGATTCAAGTGATGAGTCAGCGCCTCGATCGTGGCGTCCACGTCACCGGCACCGGCCATTTCCAGCAATTCGTAGTGGTCGTGCTGGGACACCTTGCCCAGGTTCATTTGCTTGAGATTGAAGCGCAGGAAACGCTCTTCCTCGTTCAAGCCGTCCTCGACCAGTTTGAGCAGGCGGGTGTTGTGCGCCCTGGAATACAGCGCCATGTGGAACTGGCGGTTGAGCGTGCCCATGATGCTGTAGTCGGTTTCGACCTCAAGCTGTTCGATGTACCCACGCGCAGTGCTGATGTCTTCGGCGGTCAGGAGCGGGATCGACTGGCGCAAGGCCTCGGACTCCAACAGGATGCGCAACGCATAGGCATCCGTAGCATCCTCGTTGATCAACGGGGCAACGACCGCACCTTTGTGGGTCTCGACGCGCAGCAACGATTGAGCTTCCAGCTGACGCAGCGCCTCGCGGACGGGCATGCGGCTGACACCGAAAAGCGTCGCCAGCTCTTGCTGGCGCAGTGCGATGCCTGCCGGGAGGCGTCCTTCAAGAATGGCGCTGCGCAGTTTTTCTTCGATGATTGCACGCGCCAGATGCGCAGGCGGCTGCTCATCACCCAGGGTTTCCCGCAGAAATTGCTCTTTCTCAGTCCTGCGCATGCTTGATCTTCTTCGGCTGACCAGTTATTGGATCCAATGAAACACTAGAGACCGCCGCTGTCCTTGTCAAACTTTGATACAAGTTTAGCAGGCGGTCTCGGCGCGGCATTCTACAAGGGATTGAGCGTACAGGTATTGCCATCAATCGGGGATTGAGAACGGGATGCCCGGCCTCGATGACGCAAGTCCTTCGCGGCAACCGAGGCTGGCTTCACAGTCAATCTGTGTCAGATATAACGGCCCGTCACGAAATGCTGCACATCATTGAAACCCGGCGTGGACGCATGCCCGGGTGTCACGAGGGAGTCGATGAACGCTTCGTCCTCGGCAGTGATGTTCACGCTGAGCGCTTTGGTGTAACTGTCCCATTGGTCCTCGGTGCGTGGCCCGACAATGGCAGAGGTCACGGTCTGATTGTTCAGCACCCAGGCGATCGCGAACTCCACCAGACCCACGCCTTTTGCCTGGGTATACGCCTGCAGTTTCTGGGCGATGTGCAACGACTCGCTGCGCCATTCGGTTTCCAGAATGCGCTTGTCCTGACGGCCAGCGCGGGTGCTGCTGTCCGGCGTTACATCAGGGGCGTACTTGCCACTCAACACGCCGCGCGCCAGCGGGCTGTAGGGTACGACGCCCAAGCCGTAGAACTTCGCCGCAGTGATCTGTTCCAGCTCGGCCTGACGGTTGACGATGTTGTACAGCGGTTGGCTGATCACCGGTTTGTCGACGCCCAGGCGCTGAGCGACGTTGACCACCTCAGCGATGCGCCAGCCGCGGAAGTTCGACACGCCCCAGTAACGGATCTTGCCCTCGCGGATCAGATCGCCGATGGCAGACACGGTCACCTCGAGTGGCGTGTTGTGGTCTTCCTTGTGCAGGTAATGAATGTCGATGTAATCGGTGTCGAGACGGCGCAGGCTGGATTCAATTTCATTGAAGATGTGCTTGCGATTAAGTCCACTGGAGTTAGGGGAGGTATTGCCCGAACTGCTGCCGACTTTGGTGGCGAGTACCCACTCGCTGCGCCGTTTGGCGATGGCCTCGCCAACGATTTCCTCAGACCGGCCGGCGTTGTAGACGTTGGCCGTGTCGATGAAATTGACGCCTTCATCCCAGGCCTTGTCGATGATGCGCAGGGATTCTTCGGTGCCCGTCTGCACGCCGAACATCATGGAGCCCAGTGTCAGCGTTGAAACCTGGAGGCCGGATTGGCCAAGGGTGCGGTATTTCATTGCTCGATATCCTTTTCGTCGGGGAAGTGGAAATCAGGACAGTCTGGGACAGGCTTGCAAGGGGGCACGTAAAGGCCATTCAGACCGACAGCTCTAGGCCGGACATACTCACCTGTCAGGGCGGGGTTTGAAAAGTGACAAATTGACGGAACTGCGTGTGGCGAGCGCGGGCTCAGAGCGCGATGTCTGCGTGAGCGAGCTTCGCATGTCGCCCAGCCAGAAAGCACAACGTGCCGCCCATGGCGGTCAGGCACGCAAGGACGTAAAACATGGTCGGGGCCGGGCTATTGATCAATAAGTAGCCGCAGATCACTGGGCTCAACGCTCCGCCGAAGGCCGCCAGATTCTGCGCACCCAAGTAGCTGCCGCGAAGGTGATCGGGCGCAATGGTGTCGACGAACAGGTATTCCGCGGGATAAATGATCATCTCACCTAACGTGAAGACGAACATCGCAGCGCACCAGGCCAGGGTCGTTTCGGCAAAACTGAAGCCGATGAGTCCGATCGCGAACAAGGCTGTGCCGAGGCATATCCAGTACGGCAGTTGCTCGCGCTTCAAGAAACGGCCGATCTGGTACTGCATCAGGATGACTGTTACCGCGTTGCACGCCAGCACGGCTGACAGGATTTTCAACGCCTGTTCCGCCGTATGCGTGACCAGCAGAAACTGCGACAGGTACAACGTGTACCGGCCATGCACGATGGTGCTGAGCAAGCTGCCGCCCGTGAACAGAATCAGCGTGCGGTCGTTTTTCAGCGTGATCAGGGTGTCGAGAAAGCTGCGCGGTGGGTGTTCGGTATCAGCGACTGTGCGCGGGATGCCAAGCATCAGAAAAAGGCTGCAGAACGCGATGGCGCTGGCGATGAAAAACGGCGCCAGCGGCAGGTGCCCGGCAATGACCACGCCGAGCATCGGGCCTGTGGCGTAGCCGATGTTGGTGAGGGTGTAGCGCAGCGAGAACACCTTCGCCCGCTGCCCGATGGGCAGGTTTTCGCTGATGATTGCTTTGGAGCCGATGAGAAACAGCGCCGAGGCTGTCTCAGTGATCACCAGCGTGAGGGTCGTCAGGTAGACGTTGTGGGCGAAGGTCAGCAGCGCGAAGCCGACGGCACTGGACAGCATCGCCAGGATCAGCAATTTGCGCTTTTCCAGCCGGTCGATGATGTAACCACCGTACAGCCCCAGCAGCGTAGCGATGAACACCGCGATGCCCATCAGCAGCCCGACGTCTTGCTGGTTGAGTCCCAGTCTTGTGCTGAGGAACAGTGACAGCAACGGGCTGGTCATCGCCCGGCTCATGACGATGGTCAGCGAGCAGATCATCAACCGGCGGATGACGAGGGAGTAAGTGGCCACTGGTGTTTTTCCGTCCTTGTTCAAGCCTCGGTACAAATCCTTTGCGGGAGCACCGGTAAGGCGCTCCCACATGGGCGGCGTTCGCTGTCCGACCGTTTACTACTGACCTTGATTCATCCCGACCTTGGTCACCGCGCCCTGTTCCAGCTCCCACTTTTTGAGGATTTTGCCGTAGGTGCCGTCGTCGACCATGGCCTGCATCGCTTCGGCGATGGCCGCCGCCAGTTCAGGGTTGGACTTGCTGACGCCCAGGCCGGTGAACTGTTTCGAGATCGCCAGACCGAGCGGCTTGTACGTGTCCTTCTCTTGGGACATCAGGTACGGAATGGTTTCGCTGCCCTGCATCGCGGCGTCAAGCCGGCCCTGACGCAGTTGCGCGCGGGCATCGGCGGAACCTTCGGAGCCACTGACGATGATCGCCGGCTTGCCTTTCGCTTCGCAGTTTTCCTTGCTCCACGCTGCGATTTCCGCAGGCCAGCTGGTACGGCGGCTGGTGCCGACTTTCTTGCCGCACAAATCGGCCGGCTCGTTCAGATCAGCGTTTTTGGTCAGCGTGTACAGCTGCGGGCCGCTGGCGAAGTAGTCAATGAACGTTACCGACTTCTGCCGCTCGGCCGTGTCAGTCATGCCCGACAGAATGATATCGAAGCGCTTGGTCACCAGGCCGCTGACCATCTGCTCGAAGGCGGTTTCCTGCCATTTGATCTTGACGCCAAGGCGCTCGGCCAGGGCGTTGCCGAGATCCACATCCAGGCCGGTCAGCATATTGGTGCTGGTGTCTTTGAAATCCATCGGCGGGTAGTTCGGCACGATGGCGGCACTGATTTCGCCCTTGTCCTTGAGGCTGGCGGGCAGCGCGGCGAACACTGACGCGGACGCCATCAGGCCGGCGAGCAAACTGGGGATGAGGATCTTTTTCATGGTCGTTCTCGTTTGTTCTGGTTTAAGTGCGAACGGCAGAAATGAAGCTTTGGGTTCTTGGGTTTTGTGGGCTTATTAGTATGTCTTCCGGGGTGCCGGCCTCCACAATCTGGCCGCCGTCCATGAACACCATCCGGTTGGAAACTTCGCGGGCAAAGCCCAGTTCGTGTGTCACGACGATCATGGTCATGCCGCTGTGCGCCAGGTCCCGCATGACCGACAACACTTCGCCCACCAACTCAGGGTCTAGGGCGGAAGTGGGTTCGTCGAACAGCATCAGTTTGGGCCGCATCGCCAGTGCGCGAGCGATCGCGACCCGCTGTTGCTGACCGCCGGAAAGCTCGACGGGATAGGAATGACGCTTGTCCGCCAGCCCGACGCGTGCCAGCAACTCGGTGGCTTCCTCGGTGGCCTCTTTGGGCGAGCGCTTGAGCACCTGGATCGGGCCTTCGATCACGTTCTGCAAAGCGGTCATGTGCGGGAAGAGATTGAAGCGCTGAAACACCATGCCGGTGCTCAAGCGCTGACGGGCAATCTGAGCGTCCGTCAGCTCGTGCAATTTATTACCGACGATGCGATAGCCCACCAGTTCGCCGTCGACCCACAAACCGCCCTTGTCGATTTTTTCGAGCTGATTAACGCACCGCAGCAGGGTGCTCTTGCCCGAGCCCGAGGGCCCGATAATGCACAAAACTTCGCCTTGCTCGACTTCAATGCTGACGTCTTTGAGGGCGTGGAACTGGTCGTAGTATTTGTTCAGGCCGACGGCTTTGACGATGCTTCTCATGCTGATTCTCCTGGGCCTGATTTACGAACGCTTGCCGGCGCCGCGGGCAAAGCGCAGCTCCAGCCGGCTTTGGCCGAATGACAGGACAGTCACCACCGCCAGGTACCAGATCCCCGCGACGATCAGCAGCTCCATGACCCGGGCGTTGGCGTAGTAGATGTTCTGCGCGTTGTGCAGCAATTCGGAATACTGGATGACGCTGGCCAGGCTGGTCATCTTCACCATGCCGATGAATTCGTTGCCGACCGGCGGGATGATTACGCGCATGGCCTGGGGCAGAATCACCCGGCGCAGAGCCTGCAGGCGCGGCATGCCGATCGACTTTGCGGCTTCGTACTGACCGGTGTCCACGGAGAGCAAGCCTGCGCGCACGACCTCTGCGGTATACGCGCCCTGATTGATGCTCAGGCCCAGCAGTGCGGCAACGAAGGGTGTCATCAGGCTGACCGTGTCGATCTCGAACACGCCGGGAATGCCGATGACCGGGAAAATAAGCGCCAGGTTAAACCACAGCAGCAGCTGCAGAATCAACGGCGTGCCGCGAAACAGCCAGGTGTAGGTGATCGCGACGTAACGCAAAATCGGATTTGCCGACATGCGCATGATGGCCGTGACCACGCCGATCACCACCCCGAGCACCATCGCCAGAATCGACATGACGATCGTGTTCAGCAGTCCCCACAGAATGGCTTCGGAGGTCAGGAACTGGCCGATGTAACTCCACTCAATCTGCCCGTTGGCAAACGCGCGGGCCAGGCCGGCGAGGGCAATGATGATCAGGGCCGCGAAGAAAATGCGCCCGTAATAGCGGCGCGGGACGTGTTCGTACTGGGTGATGTCGAACGCGTTCTCGGTTTTCCTGCGCTCGGCTTGCAGCTGCTCCGCCTTATTCTGATTCATGTGTCTCTCCGAAGCTGTATGCAGACCGCGCCTGCCTGATCTGGGCAACCCTGCCCAGCCTCCTTGCCACGACGCAGTTCCGGCGTTGCAACATGGAATCGTCCTGGATAGGGGGCAGTTACGAATTGAAAGTCCTGATCAAAGTGTCAGGTTAATTAACGTTGGATCCGCTTTCGGCTTATGAAGCGGAGTACCCCGTACGCGGTTGCCAATCAGGTTTTTCTGTGTTCATTATTATCAACCGGGCACGTATTTGTTGTGAGTCAGAGCCTGTTGAATCCAATAGGCGAGGTCAATAAGCATTATGGAAACTCCACTTTCCAATTCTGGAAACGTGCCGCCTAAACCGGGAATACGCCCCCCTCTTACTCTCAGCGGAATGGACTTCAAGCTGTTGCGGGTGTTTCAGGCCGTGGTGGAGGCGGGTGGCTTCAGCGCCGCCCAGAACGAGCTGAACGTGGGCCTTGCAGCCATCAGCAAGCAGATTTCAGACCTTGAAATCCGGATCGGCATGCGCCTCTGTACACGCGGCCGGGAAGGGTTTCATCTCACTGAAGAGGGCAAGCTTGTCTATCAGGCGGCTATCGAACTATTCGCCTCGGTGGACAGTTTTCGCGACCGGATTAGTTCAGCGCAGAATGAGTTGATTGGCGATTTGAGTGTCGGCGTAATTGATAACACCCTGACCGATAAAAGTTCGCCGCTAATTGCCGCGCTTAGAGTAATGCACGATGAAGCGCCCAAAGTCAGACTGCGCCTGCAAGCGTCCCAACTGGATGAAGTCGAGCGCGCAATGGTCGAAGGGCGCGTGAGTCTTGGCATCGTGCCGGTGTATCAGCGGCGCGAAGAGTTTGATTATTTCGAGCTGTACGAAGAGACCTCCCACGCGTATTGCGCAGTGGGGCATCCGCTGTTCGAGGCGGATGACAGCGCCCTGGGCATCGACAGCCTGCGCGCATTCGACATCGTGAATCATCGCTATGCGATCCATCGCGACAAGGCGAGCTTCGTTAATTCGGACAGCCAAAGCGCTTCGGCCTCCCAGGTTGAAGCGGTGGCCATGATGATCCTGACCGGCCGCTTCATCGGCTTTCTCCCCGAGCACTACACGCGCAATCTGATCCGCGACGGCCAACTCCGCGCGCTGCGCCCCGACCTGATCTTCCTGCGCACGCCCGTCAATCTCATCCTGAGACACAACGCCCCACGGAGCCCGCTGGTCAAGGCGTTCGCGCGGGCGTTGGGGGTGGATTTGAGGGTGGGGCTGTAGGGTAAATGTCACGCGATTGCCGCGAACGTGAGCCCGGTGGCGTGTACCACTTGGCGCATGGTTTTCAACGTGGGATTGCCTTTGGGGGATAGCGCTCGACGAAGGCTCTCATGAGGTATGCCGGCTTTCTCTGCTATGAATGCTATTCCGCCTCGAGCCTCAACAACATGTCTTAACGCTGCAAGAAAGCCGGCATCGCCGCCTTCTTCGTCCAATTCTTCAAATGCAATTCGCAAATACTCCGCTGCGAATGCGGGGTCGTCCCGAATCATCGCAATGACTGTTTCGTCGTGATCACGTGAGCTCGTCATGGCCTTCTCCGCTGATAGTCGTGCCAGCAATCAATGGCTTTAACAATGTCAGATCGCTGGTGGCGCTTATCGCCTCCCAGAAGCAGCAAGATTAGCTGCTTACCTGCCTGGGCGTAGTAAACCCGCCCAATGCGCCTGCAGCGACCCGGTTGATGCGCGTGGTGATTCTGGCTTTCGCGGATCGGTCTTTGAGCTCATCAAGCCATTGCTGATAAAGATCGTCGCCGTTTGCGCTGAGGTAATGTCTGACCTGATTCATGGGGCGAACAATAGCGTTGATGCAATCGATCAATATGCCCGTCTGAACGGATGTGCCCGGTAGGAATTTTCAGCGCGAACGCATGGCCTAGATTTTTCCCCTCCAAGAATCTAGGCCAACCGCGCCTCCGCATGCGCAGATAATCAGCTGCTAAACCCCGGCAAACCCCAATCCTCCAGCGGAAACTCGGTCAGCGAACCCAGTATCAAGTCGGCGTGCGCGTATTGCTCGATCGGCATGTGCGAATCCGGCACGGCCACGGCGTACATCCCTGCGGTCTTGGCAGCGGTGACGCCGAAAGGCGAGTCTTCGAACACCACACAATCCTTCGGGTCCACACCCAAGTGGCGCGCCGCAGCCAGGAAGATGTCCGGCGCAGGCTTGGCCGCCGTGACCTCGGCGTGATCCGCCGTCACCACGTCTTTAAACAGCTCAAACCAGGCGCGATGATTGCTCGTCTTCGCGTGGAAGTAGTGAAGGGAAGAACTGGTGCCCACCGCGATGGGGATGTTGTGCTCGGCAAGGTGACGCACCAGTGCCTCGGCGCCACGCATCGGCTTGGCGTGCGGGAAACGCTCGTCCAGCATCGGTTGGCGAACGGTCAGGAACTCCTCGGGAGACATCGGCAGCTCGAGCGCGCGGATCACGTATTCGGCGAAATCCTGGGAGCCGCGGCCAATGGAGTGCTGCTTTACGGCCCAGTCGAACGTCTTGCCGTGCCACTTGGCGATGGTGTCGGTCACTTCGGTGTAGATGCCTTCGGTGTCCAGCAGCAGGCCGTCCATGTCGAAGATCACCGCCTTGACCGGACCCTTGGGCTTTTGCACTTCGCTCATCTCATCGATCCCGTTAGCAAATTGGCGTCCAGCCTAACGCTTCGGCGAACGTCGTGGCTAGGCGCAACGGCTGCAAAACGTTCTCGCCAAGTGCTAATCTCGCCGGGCTCTCGGCAGCGCAAGGTGCTGCACGGCCGCTCTGCGTGGCGCCGAAACCCTCCGGGGTCAAGGAAGGCAAGACCTCTCTTCAAGAACGGACATCTTCGAGTCGACACATGAAAAAATCAGTCAACATCGCCGTAGGCGTCATTGTGGTTGCGGGCGTCCTCGTCACCGCTGGGGCCTGGTACACCGGAAAACGGCTGGAAGGCGCGCTCAACGACGCCATCCAGCAAGGCAATCAGCAGCTTCAAGCCGCCTTCGTCGGGCATGAAGGCAAGGCGAGTGTTGAGCTCCTTTCTCTGGACCGCCACTTCTTCACCAGCACCGCGCACTACAAGCTGAACATCCAAGACCCCAAATTCAATGACGGGCAGCCGGTCGAGCTGCTGTTTGTCGACAACATCGAGCACGGGCCATTGCCGTGGAGCCGCGTGAAGTCGCTGCAACTGGTGCCGGTGATGGCCGCCAGCAACGTGCAGATCGAGAAGAACGCCTTCTCCGAAAAATGGTTTGCCATGACTAACGGCCAGCCACCGCTGACCGGCCACTTCAGCATGGGCTACGACCGCGCCGCGTTGGGGCGTGTGGAGTTGCTCCCCTTTGAATTCACCGACCAGACCGGCGCGTTCAAGTTTTCCGGTTTCACCCTGAATGCCTCGGGCTCGGGTGATGGCCAGAAGCTTGAAGCCAACGGTGTGCTGGGCAGCGTCGACGTCACTGCGACTTCTGAAGAAGGTCCGGTGCACCTGACGCTCAAGGATTTCACTTTCAACACCGGTGGCACCAAGGGCAAATCGGGTTTCTACCTGGGCCACACCGACGCGAAAATCGCCTCGGCCACGTTCCAGGCAGCGGGCCAGCCGGCCATTCAGCTCAAGGACTTCGTCAACACCAGTCTCTTGCAGGAAGTGGAAGGCAACCTGAATGCCCAGGTGAGCTACGACATCGGCAATATCAGCTTCAATGGCAACGACATCGGCGCCATGCAGATGCTCTGGAAGTTCGGCAATTTCGACATCGCCTCAACCCAGGCGCTGATGAAGATCTATCAGGAGAAAGTGCAGCCTGAAGCCCAGGCCGCCGCGGCGGTGGGTGAAACCTACACGCCACATTTGAGCCCGGCTGATCAGGCGCTGGTGCAGGCCGAAGTCAGCAAGCTGCTGAGCGCCAAGCCACACATCGAGCTGGAAAAGCTTTCGCTCAAAACAGCCAGCGGCGAGAGCCAGTTCAACCTGTCGATGGACTTGGGCAACCCTTCGGCGCTTGATCAGCCGGGGGCGGAATTGCTCAAGCAGTTGCTCACTCAGCTGGACGCCAAACTGGTGCTCTCCAAGCCGATGATCAAGGACCTCGCCGCACTGCGGGCCAAGGCTACCGGCCTGACCGATCCCGCCGCCATCGCGCAACAGGCGCAGGCAGCAGCAGACTCGGTGGGCGGCATGGCAGTTATGTTGCAGATGGGCAAGGTCGATGGCGACAACATCGTATCCAGCCTGCATTACGCCAACGATGTGGTGGACTTCAATGGCGTGAAGATGCCGGCGCAGCAGTTTGCCGCCATGATGATGGGCAAGTTCGTAATGTTCAGCGGCGGTCAGTGAGTCTGTTCCGGCCACCACTGGTGGCCGGGCAATTGGGTCATACCTGTCTTCAGACTGGCGGCTGACGCGCAATTTCTGTCGGCGCTTCGTGGCCTTCGCGCTCTGGCTGTACGGTGCGCGAAGACATCTCCGCACGCAGTTGCGGCAGGCATTGCGGATACTGCCGGGCAACGAAACTGATCAGCCGCTCGCGCATGTGGCATCGCGCATCCCAACTGCGCGATGAATCCGCCGAGCTCAACAACACCCGCAATTGCATCGCCTTATCGGTGGTGTCCGTGACCTGCAGCACGCAGACGCGGCCATCCCAAAGGTGCGGGATCTCCTTGCAGATACGCTCCGCTTCCTCGCGCAACTCCTCCAGCGGCAACGCGTAATCCACCCACAGAAACACCGAGCCAATCAGGCTCGACGTGCTGCGCGTCCAGTTCTGGAAGGGCTTTTCGATGAAGTACTGCAGCGGAATCACCATCCGCCGCTCGTCCCAGATCTTCAGCACCACGTACGTGCCGCTGATCTCTTCGATGCGTCCCCACTCGCCCTCAACGATCACCACGTCATCCAGGCGAATCGGCTGAGAGATTGCGATCTGCAGGCCCGCGATCAAGTTGCCGAGCACCGGCTTGGCGGCGAAACCGGCGGCCAGTCCCGCAAGCCCTGCCGATGCCAGCAGGCTCGTACCAATCTGCCGCACCGGCGGGAAGCTCATCAGAATCAGCCCGGTGCCGAACAACAGCACCAGCACATTCAGGCAGCGCACCAGCACCCGCACTTGCGTCTGGATGCGGCGGGCTTGCAGGTTGTCTTCGATGTCCAGCGGGTTGCGGATCGCGACCGCTTCGCCAATGGCTTTCACGCAACTCAACGCCAGCCAGGTAAATCCGGCCACCACCAGCATGCCGTTCAGGTGCCGAACGCCGTTGATCAACATCAGATCATCGGGGGCAGAGGTCCAGACGGTTTGCAGGGCCAGCAGTGGAATCAGCCACAACGTCGGCGGCTCGGCACGATGAATGAGCTGTTGAGCGAAGACAAAGGACTTGGCGACGCGACGGAGCAATATCAGCGCAATCCAGCGCCCCAACAGCGCGATGCCAATGGCGACGGCGGCGGCCACGAGGGTATTGAGCCACGGGGACGGCAGCGCGTTCAGCCAGGCTTCCGGGAGTACGTGTTCCATAGAGGGGGTCACCAACAGAACGGTTCAAAGGCAAGAGGTGTGAGCTCCCTCGTTGCTCAATGTTCCCTGATCCACCCGCCGCCGCTGAAATCGTGAGGGGCTGGAATCAGCGAGCCAGAGCATCCGACACGTTTACTACATGTCGAATGCGCTGACCAGTTCAGGCTAATGTCGGGCGACGCCTGAATGTCTGGCTCATGCTGTAGCGGCCATGGCATTGCGTGCTCGCAACACCATGGCGAAGGCTCGTCTATTACACACGTTGCATCCAGATGCCGGCAGTCCGCGACCGCCGCTCAATCCCAAAAGCGAAGCTCTCAACGCAGCAGACGGAAGGTCTCACGCACATGCGCGGTGAGGGTTGCCGGGTTTTCCATCGCAGCGAAGTGGCCGCCGTGCTCGGCCTCAGTGAAGAACCGCAAGTCGTCGAATCGCGCCTGGGCCCAGCGCCGGGACAGGCGAAGTAGCTCGCCTGGAAACATGCTCACCCCCGCCGGGATAGGTAAGGCGGTAGCAGGGCCTTGCTGCTGCATTTCGCGCATCCCTTCCCAGTAGAAACGGACCGAGCTGGGTCCCGCATTAGGCAGCCAATACAGCATGATGTCGTCGATCAGCGCATCGAGCTCGATGACCCGCTCGGGCTTCCCGTCGCTGTCGGAAGCGTCCTGAAACAGCGCGTAAACCCACGCCGCCAAGCCAACGGGCGAATCCGACAGGGCGAAGCCTATCGACTGCGGCCGGGTGCTGTGCACCTTCATGTAACCGGACAGCTCCCGCTCATAGTGTTGCGCATCGGCCAACATGCGCTGCTCTTCAGGGGTGGCCTGCGCGATCTCCTCTTCAGTGGGTTGGTACATGACCATGTTCAGGTGAATGCCGACCAGACCAGGCGGACGCATGTGCCCAAGTGCGCTGGTCACGGCCGCCCCCCAATCCCCACCCTGGGCGGCCCAGCGCTGGCCATATCCCAAGCGGTCCATCAATTGCGCCCAGGCCGCAGCGGTTTTACCCACGCCCCAACCCGGCGAACGTGGCTTATCACTGAAACCAAAACCCGGAAGCGCCGGGATCACCAGATGAAACGCGTCGCTGGCCTCGCCGCCATGGGCGGTCGGGTCGGTGAGAGGCCCAATCATCGCCCTGAACTCCAGAATGGAGCCTGGCCAGCCGTGGGTCATCAGCAAGGGCAGGGCGTCAGGGTGAGGCGAGCGTATGTGAAGAAAGTGAATGCCAAGGCCGTCGATCTCGGTCCGGCTGCTGTTCCACTGGTTGAGTTGGGTTTCGGTGGCGCGCCAGTCATAGCCGTTACGCCAGCGCTCGACCAGCGCGCGAATACGCTCAAGCCTGGGCCCCTGGCTGTTGTCGGAGACGGTTTCTGGGTCAGGCCAGCGGGTTTGCGCTAGGCGCTGGGCCAGATCGCCGAGTTGTGTCTGGGGGATATGAAGGGGAAAGGACTCGACAGGGTGGGTCATGGGTTGGTCCCTTGCACATGGGTACGGGCCAGTGTGTCACGGACGGATGCCCATTCACGTTGGCCATAGCGATCGTTGTCCAGATTGAGCAGCTTGCCGCGCCCACTCATCATGTCTCGCAGGTATTGCATGCCTTGCCAGGCGGGGAATGGCTTTTCACTGGCAGGAGTAAGCGCGCGCACCACGGAGATAAGGGCGGACAGCGTGCCGATATTCCCGGGGCGCAGGGTGCGGTAATGCTGCCCGGTCAGCTCGGTCAGGATGTTGGCAATCTGCGCAGGCGACACACTGTTGCCGGCAATGCGCAGGAAACGCGGCGTGTTGTGATCAAGCGCGGCATCGGCGGTAAAGGCGGCTACGTCGTCCTTGGCAGTGAAGTCCAGTAGCTGTTGCGCATCGCCGAAATGCAGCACTCGGCGGCCGGGAAGCACGATAGGCGCGTCGCCTTCGAGCAGTTCCAGAAACCCACCGTTGAGGATTGAGGTAACGGCGATGTTGGCTGTATCGAGCTGGGTGGCGAAGCGTCGGCGAAGGTCCAGGTTGCGGTTGTCGCCAGGGCGAGTATGGGTGTAGTCGAGCGAATAATCCGAGGGAATGAACCTGGGCACCCCAGCAGCGACAGCGGCCTCCAACAGCCTGCCTTGCTGCTTGATGATCACCTCCTCCAGGCCGTTGAGCGTGGACACCACGCAACCCGCGCCGACGATGGCACCGCGCAGGCCCCGAGCGTCATCCAGGGAAACGGGCGTGACGGTGACGCCGCTGCTGGGTAGACCAGTCAACCGGGCTTGTTCAGTGCCTGGTCGAACCAGTGCGATGACATGGGCGCCGCGCTCAACCAGCGCCCGGACCAGGCGTTGGCCCAAGTCTCCTGATGCGCCAGCAACCACAATCGGTGAAGCAGTAGTGTGATCCACAAAGAGCCTTCCTGGTCGGTGTGAAGGGGGGTGAAGAGCGCCGGCTGCCTGCGCCGATTTAACTGAACGTTACCGTTTAGTTGACGCGCAAACAAGAGGTCGGTAAGTTGCCGGCCATGACGTTGATCACGACCAAATCCAAAGGCGGCAGGCCCAGGCAAAGTCAGGCGGGCGAGGCCGAGCGTCGATTGCTGGATGCTGCGCTGCAGCGCTTTCTGGCCAAAGGCGTCGAGGGCACTTCATGCGAAGACATCGCCCGGGCGGCAGGCGCCAGCAAAGCCACTCTCTATGCGCGCTATGCCAATAAAGAGGCGTTGTTCGAAGCCGTGGTGCGGCGCCACGTAGCGACTTTGCTGGTGCCTGCCGAGGCGATTCCCGCGCTCCCGCTCCAAGGCCGCCTGAGGCATGTGGGCCATGGCATCCTCGAACATGCGCTGCAACCCGATACCCTGGCCATGATGCGCCTGGTGATAGCCACTTCCAGTCGGACCCCGCTGCTGGCGGCCGAAGTGAATCGAATCGGGTGGGAAGGCGGATTCACCAGAGTGCGTTCCGCCATCATGGCGGGCCCGGATCAACCCTCGGATCCTGATGCGCTGGCCCTTCAATTCATCGACTTGGTGTTCGCGCCCCATCAGCTCAGAGCGCTGCTGGGTGGAGACCGGGAGCAGCTGACTCAAGCCATTCCCGAACGAGTGGAGTGGGGGCTGAAGTTGGTTCAAGCCGTCGGTCTGCTGGAATGAGTGTTTGGTTTCTATCGGTTCACCAAACAATGGTTCTGAACGGTAAAGAATTTTAAGTGGCGGTCACTTAGCGGTAATCAGCGCAAGCCCTGAATCTTTCACTATGACGGCACCCTATATCGAAGTGCAAAGTTGCCAGCGGGGTGGCATTATCCGCGCTGAATAAAAAGAACAACTGTCTTTAGTAGTGGGCTGAAACTGTTCCCATCCATCGATAGCGCTATCGCTAAATACTCAGCCCTGGAAGGCCTAATCCTTGGGGGGCGGGGTCGTAGTAAGCAGCAGCCGTGACCTCTAGACCGGAATTGATCTCCAGCCTCTGACTCAGGCGACCTTCCATCGGACAACGAAAAAACAAGCAAAATAGTTTGAACTTTTCGTCCGGAATAGATACCGCGAAGCAAGTAACCTATAGCGTCGATAGTGTATGAAAGGACGATTTTTTCCTAAAGTTTTTTTGCGGCAGGCCGAAGTTTAATGCTGTAGGAATGGCATGGAGTGGCCCTCTCCTATGTGAATACCTAAAACTTCAGAGGGCGCCATGCTAAAGAACATATTAATCAACATGACTGTCAGGTCGAAGCTCGTACTCGGCTTCACCCTGGTGATCATATTCACTGTGCTTATTGCCCTCACGGGTTGGACAGGCATCTCCTCACTCAGCGAGCGAAGTGAGCGCGTGTCTGACATCGCGAAGCTCACAACGCTGACGCGGGACATGCGCATCGCCCGGCTGGTCTACGGCCAGAATTCTGACGACGCCAACGCTGCCACCTGGCTAAAAGCCTATGACAACCTCGACAGTCATTTGGCGTATTTGCGCGAAATACTCGACTCCGAGCTCAATATTCCCCACGTTAAAACCGCGACCGCCGCGATGACGGTTTACAAGGGCTTTTACAACGACATCATCAATGCGACCCATACGCGCGAAGCGAGCCGAGCCGTGTCTGGCAGCGCCGCCGATGAGGCATTGGAGGTGCTGCTGCGCTTGGACACGCTCTCCAATTCGCCCGAGGGCACGGCCGCACAGCGAGATGCCATCGGGCAAGCGCTGACGCTTTTTCAGAAAATGCGCTTTGATGTGCGTGGGTACACCTTCACGCTAAAGCCTGACGCGCAGCAGCTGGCGAACGCTTCAATCGCTGCGGCCGTAAACAACGCCCAATCCCTGCAAGCCGCTGGATTTCAACCTGATGCCATCAAAGGCTTCCAGGCTTCACTGAATAAATACCAGGCTGCCATTGCCCAGTTTTCGGAAGCACAGGCCGCCATTAACCAAGGCCAGGCAGGTATTACCAAAAACATCGAAGTCCTGCTGGCTTCCGCCGATCAGTTGGCGCAGAACCAGGTTTCGCTGCGTATTGAGGATGTGGGCCAAGCCAATAAGATGTTGATCATATGGCTCAGCATTGCGCTCATCATCAGCGCACTGGCTGCATGGGTCATCACCCGCCTCATCGTGGGTCCGCTTCGCGAAGCACTGCAGTTGGCTGATCGAGTCGCCAACGGCGATCTGACGTACAGCGAAGTGACGCAAAGGCGTGACGAGCTGGGCCTGCTGCAAGCCAGCATGCACAGAATGACCACCAACCTGCGGCAGTTGATTGGTGGCCTGCGTGATAGCGTCACTCAGATTGCGAGCGCCGCCGAACAGTTGTCCGCAGTCACCGAGCAGACCAGCGCAGGGGTCAATAGTCAGCGAACCGAAACCGACCAAGTCGCAACAGCCATGAATCAAATGGCCGCCACGGTTCAGGAAGTGGCGAGGAACGCGGAGCAGGCGTCAGATGCGGCGGTCAGCGCTTCCAAAGAAGCTCGCGATGGCGATGCAGTGGTCGCCAAGGCAGTGCTCCAGATTGAAAAACTCGCGACAGAAGTCGGCTATTCGAAAACCGCGATGGATGAGCTCAAGCAAGAGAGCAACAAGATCGGCGGCGTGCTCGACGTGATCAAGGCCGTTGCCGAGCAAACCAACTTGCTGGCCCTCAATGCCGCCATCGAAGCCGCGCGGGCTGGCGAAGCCGGACGAGGTTTTGCGGTTGTCGCGGATGAGGTAAGAAGTCTTGCGCAGCGCACCCAGGCGTCGACCGAAGAAATTGCGACGCTGATTGGTGGTCTGCACAGCCGAACCGCACAGGTTGCGACCACCCTGGAAAACAGTCGCCTCCTGACTGACAACAGCGTGGAGCTGGCGCGGGATGCAGGGGCTTCGATCGGCAACATCAGTCGCTCAATTTCAACCATCGAGTCGATGAACCAGCAAATCGCGGCGTCCGCTGAAGAGCAAAGCGCAGTGGCTGAAGAGATAAACCGCAGTGTTCTCAGTGTGAGGGACATCTCCGAACAGACCGCTTCGGCGAGCGAACAGACAGCAGCGTCAAGCGTTGAGCTGGCGCGACTAGGTGTTCATCTGCAGGGTTTGGTGAGTAAGTTTGTCGTCTAACCGGCCGGGAGCATAATCAACGATTCCTAGAGTATTGAGCTGTCAGTGCGCATACAGCTCGATACTCTACCTCCGGGGTGTGCGTTGCAATCTTCGGGTATTGAGTCGGTGAGGCAGTGCGACCAAGCCCGAACCAAGAGACAAGATGCCCAAGTTGATTTGGATCATGGTTGACCAAGCTTAGGCGTCGGATATGATTGCCGATTGCACTGAGCTGGTTAGCTTCTGAGATGGCGCGCTTCGCACTGTGGTTTCGACTATTTTCGCGAAGACGACGTTCAGGACTAGAACAGGTTTCTAGCCGTAACGGTGAGCCCTTGCAACACAAGGTACAGCGCTTGCGCACCTGTCGGGATTCCAACCCATAAACTGTGCCCATGCGGGGACTAGCAGGAAGTCAATGGTGCTAATCGAGGTTAGCGAGCTTTCGCTACTTTTAGATGGTCGGTGTGGAAAATTTTGTGAAGTTTACAGTAGGCGAAAGACGGTTAAATTGCAGAGTTGCCGTCTTCGACCTGAAACAAGCTTTCAACCTGGGTCTGCATGTTTTGGATTTATAACCAATACTTCACATATGCCACGTTCTCATGGGAGTCGCCATTCTGTAAATCATCGTTTCTCAGCGCTTATTAAGTAGTATATGATGTCGCCCCACTCCATTCATCCAGTCGCATCGATGCATCCGCATGCGGTGCAAACACTATATTCTTTTAAAAATAATCCCTGTTCACAGATGTCGCAGTTGGAGAATGGGCAATTGATCTCTCCAAAACCTGCCCAGAACCATCCTATATAAAGGTCTGTTATACCGAAGTTGCAAATCTCATCGTAGCTATATTCGGACTCACATTCAGCACAGCGAAAAAGCGAGCTCTCTGCTTGTACTCTTGGATGAGTAGGCTGTACAAGAGAGGAGGAGCAACTGACACAGCTGAAATTTAGAAAAATTTCTTTTATGACATCGTGGTGAAATGCCAAATTATTGATAATGCGATTCTTATTCAGAATCTCATTTTCGTAAACTTCATAACCGTCCAGAAGGATATGCCAAGCCTCATCCCCAAGTACTGACTTGGCATCCATGTTTAAATGATTTGACAGAAATTTGCTAATTATTATGAAGCAGTCTGCTAACAGCTCAGATGTCTCGCTCTCAGTTAAGTGGCTGAAGAAATGTTCAATCTCGTTACGGTGCCTACTTATCCGATCAAAGATATTCCACTCGACAGAGATTCCAAGAGATTTGAATCTGGCTTTTATGCCAGAAACATCAATGGTTTTGTCTCCTGCGCCTTTCCAAACTACCACTCCATGTGCATCAAGTACCGGGATAATATTTTGTTTAATTAAGGCCGCATTAGTGTCTTTGCCACTTAAAGTTAGCAGCTTGTATTTGAAAAGCAGCAAAATCCCTGCGTATATGTTTCTAGTGCTGGATAGTAGTCTATCGTTATATTGATAGTCGTTCAGCCCATCTTGAATTGAGCGGATCGCGTTCTCTAATAGGCTCATAAATTGGCTCTCCTTTCAATTCTAGTCTGTCGCTTTCAATGGCGAGAGGGCAGTTTCTGCATGGGGAATAACTTAGGTTAAGCTATTATTTTGCTGTGTGGCATTTTTTTAAAAATGGCTATGCTGCTGTATTTTGCTAGCACCCTTGCCATGAAAACGACCTGGCATCTTGGGCTGAACTAATAATACTTGTAGAGTGGAAATGTCACTCTTACCCTAAAAACTTTACCAGTCGTTGAATCCTGTGATGTTTGGCAGCCTCACAATTTGTACCTCCTTTCCTAGCTTCATTGACCAGAACCATGCCCTCTGGTCCAAAGCAACCCCGTCCCCATCCCACTCCACGATCTTGATATGTTTGTCGGCAGCGGCGCTTCTCAACAAATCATTAAGATGATTATCCAGGCCGGAGTATCCGAACAAAACTATGCTGTCAACTTCTCCTATGGCCCTGCTAAGATACTTCCAGTAAGAAGAGAGAATGCTGGAACTATTAATTACCGAAGTTTTGTGTTGAACGTGTGTCAGCACAATGTGTCGACCGAACTCCTCCATGCCTAGATGGAGAGAATCCCGAGGTAACTTATAGACACTCCCCAAGTGATCAAAGAAAAGTGGCGATCCATGGAGATGCATATAATAACCAAAGGATTTAGACCAACGACGCTCCAAATTAGCTTCTGAAAATCCGGCTCCTGTGGTTATGCCGTCGACTAAAGATCCATTAAAGCCGGACAACACACCTGCCTGAATAAAGTGCGAATAGATAAGCTTGTCGTAGTTTAGCGTTGCGACGTGACTATTGGTGCGCATCACAAAATTGCTCAAGGCTGCAAAAAACTCCTCGTTTTTTGGTCCTTCTTACTCGTGGAGGCTTATCGCCACCTTGTGGAGATATCGCGCGATGGCATCTGGGAATTGTCTTCCATCTTCCGAAAGCCAGTGCACTTCGTCTTCTGCGATACCATTAAGCATGCGGCACGCGGTGACAACCTGGTGGAGGACATCCAAATTGTCCTCTGCAATGGGATGCTGTCCTTGGATGCCCGTGCACCTGTAGATCAGATGCTTATGAGCGTCCAGCAATATTCCTGGTGTATCCCAAACGTGGCCCATCGCACGTGCAAGGCTGAAGTGATGGGGATCCGTGGCCATTCCTATCCCATTGCCAAAAACCAGAAGCTTCCTAGCCATGCTCGCATTTCCATATGGGTAAAAAGACTTAATACCGTAAGCGCTGCACGTCGCCAAGTCTGATTGCAAAAACGACAACTGCGCCAGTCAGTACGCTTGTGAGTAGATACTAATCCCTCAAGGGCAGGTCCAACATAGTCTGTGGCTTAGATGCCAGATTTTCGCCTCTCTTTCGGAGACCGAAATCTGCTTATCTTGGTGCAACTGCCGTCGGATGACATAGACGCTACGACTTGGTGGAGCCCATTCGCAAGCCTGAGCAGTGCGGCGCTTGCAATGTGAAAACTGGATCCGCCAGTGGCCTGGACAATACCTCTATGGCTTGGCCATGAGAGCTGGCCAGCGAACCCAGCCCCGACCGCGATGTGGTCGCTGCTGTGCACCTCGGACGCAGTACCGTCCGGACCTGGGCATCCGCGCCACTGCACATCGACTGCTACAGCAACGGTGCCGTATATGAAGCTTTAGCAGTGTTGGCATCAATATCAGCAATGACTCTTTCGGTTTCCATCGCTTGAGCCAGCGCCGCCTCACTAAAAGCTTTCCCGGTCAAGAGGTTGTCAAACGCACTAAACAGCCGCTGGTCGAATCTGCTTTGAAGCCAGGCCAATCGTTGAAATTCCAACCCTTCAAATTCGGATAGAGCATTCTCTCCAAAAGCGCTTTGAATCATTCGACGCACAGCCGCGTCTTGAAACCAGAGCCGATCGGTGCCACGAGCGTCGCCTTGCAGTAGGAATAAGCACCGAGTAATGATCCCGAAGTACGCGCAATATAAAGACCATACAACCTCTCCGACATGAGGCCTTGCCACATCCGCACCTTCGAAGAGTTTTGGCGCAATCTCAAGTGGTTTGAGCTTCTGGAGCTTACTGAGAAGTGCTCTCGTGGAGTTTTGCTTATCCAGATTCAGTAGCTCGTCAGAGGTCAGCACGTCAGCGACATATACCTCGGCGGGTATCTGCCCGCGCGCCTTACGGACTGCGGCCCATATGTGATCTACAGCTTCGATTTTTTTGCTGATGGTAGCCTTCTGAACATCAGAAAATGACGCCGCGGCAATTTGGAGTTTCTCCGCTGCACGATCCACATCAGCTTTTAGCTGCGCTAAATGCGCGTCGCTTTGGGTTTTCAATGCTGACTTCAAGTTCTCCAGCTTATCGTCGTACTCGTGCTTGATACTGGATCGCAGGCGCTCCGTGATCCACGCCCTAAGAATAAAACCCAGCGAAAGCGTCAGCGCTGCACTGACAGACACAGAGGCCAAAGCGCTGTAGAGGAAATTTAACCCATCCATTCGCTAGCTCCTAAAGACGTCATCCTTAACGAAAAATGCCCCGTCAGAACAAACTGAGCGGGGCTTTTTTAACTGCTGCTGTCACCCTGCTGTTACGAACGTTGAGCGGAAGGGTGATAAAGACCGGAGGCCTTGAATATATTGGTGCACCTGACGGGATTCGAACCCATGACCCCTGCCTTCGGAGGGCAGTACTCTATCCAGCTGAGCTACAGGTGCAACGCGGGCGCCATAATACTCATCTGGCTTGCACGCGTCCATGCCGATGACCCGCCGTTCACAATTTAGTGAGACCAGCCCAAGCCGTAAAGGCACCCCCACATGACAACCGCATACACATGCTCCCAGCTACGCTGATCCGAATTCATCCCCACCCCAAGCCCACCCGTTCTTTTTTTCGAACGCACTATTGTCCTTTACCCCTGTTGTCCCTAGGATTCGTTTGAGATTTCAAACGCCCCGCCCGGCCTTTCTTCTATTCTCCAATCAGGGCCGGCGACAGTCTTATCCGGCGGAGGCCTCGGTCGAGGCGCCCGCACACAACCATTCGCTCCGCCGCGCGCGGTGCTGTTCAGGAGGCCGCAATGCAGCTCAAAGACTCGAAGTTGTTCCGCCAGCAGGCGTACATTAATGGCGCCTGGGCTCATGCCGACAGTGGGCAGACCATCAAGGTCAACAATCCGTCGACCAACGAGATTCTCGGCACTGTGCCGAAGATGGGCGCTGCTGAAACCCGTCGCGCCATCGAGGCCGCCGACAAGGCGCTGCCGGCCTGGCGTGCGCTGACTGCCAAAGAGCGTGGCGCCAAGCTGCGTCGCTGGTTCGAGCTGATGATTGAAAACCAGGACGACCTCGGTCGCCTGATGACCCTGGAGCAGGGCAAGCCGCTGGCCGAGGCCAAAGGCGAAATCACTTACGCTGCTTCCTTTATCGAATGGTTCTCTGAAGAAGCCAAGCGCGTCTATGGCGACGTGATTCCGGGCCATCAGCCGGACAAGCGCCTGATCGTGCTCAAGCAGCCGATCGGCGTTACCGCAGCGATCACGCCGTGGAACTTCCCCGCCGCCATGATCACCCGCAAAGCCGGCCCGGCGCTGGCGGCAGGCTGCACCATGGTGCTCAAGCCTGCTTCGCAAACCCCGTATTCCGCACTGGCACTGGCTGAACTGGCCGAGCGCGCTGGCATTCCGGCGGGCGTGTTCAGCGTGGTGACCGGCAGCGCCGGCGACATCGGCAGCGAGCTGACCAGCAACCCGATCGTGCGCAAGCTGTCGTTCACCGGCTCGACCGAGATCGGTCGCCAGTTGATGGCTGAATGCGCCCACGACATCAAGAAGGTCTCGCTGGAACTGGGTGGCAACGCGCCGTTCATCGTGTTCGACGACGCTGACCTGGATAAGGCCGTTGAAGGCGCGATCATTTCCAAATACCGCAACAACGGCCAGACCTGCGTCTGCGCCAACCGCATCTATGTGCAGGACGCGGTCTACGACGCGTTCGCCGAGAAGCTGCAGGTTGCCGTCGCCAAGCTGAAAGTAGGCGATGGCCTGGCTGAAGGCACCACCACCGGTCCCCTGATCGATGAAAAAGCCGTGGCCAAGGTCAAGGAACACATCGCTGACGCGTTGAGCAAAGGCGCGAAAGTGCTGAGTGGCGGCAACAGCCTGGAAGGCAATTTCTTCGAACCGACTATCCTCGTCAACGTGCCGAAAAACGCAGCCGTCGCCAAGGAAGAAACCTTCGGTCCACTGGCTCCGCTGTTCCGCTTCAAAGACGAAGCCGAAGTGATCGCCATGGCCAACGATACCGAGTTCGGGCTGGCGTCGTACTTCTATGCGCAGAACCTGAGCCGCGTGTTCCGTGTGGCGGAAGCGCTTGAGTACGGCATGGTGGGCATCAACACCGGCCTGATCTCCAACGAAGTCGCGCCGTTCGGTGGCATCAAGGCGTCCGGTCTTGGCCGTGAAGGCTCCAAGTACGGCATCGAAGATTATCTGGAAATCAAATACCTCTGCCTCAGCATTTGAACCGGCTGAGTGGCAGAGTGAAGTAACTGTTCTACAACCTGCGGGACGCGAGAGCGCCGTTTCGCAGGTTTCAGTGGCACCAACTTATTGGTGGCCGGGAGGCCGCGACAGTCGATCATCGTATGCTGTTGCTGTTGACCCCGCTGCTTGATCCTTGAACCGCGCCGCCCGATGAGCGGCGAATGAGGAAATGATGAGCAAAACTAACGCATCCCTGATGAAACGCCGCGAAGCTGCTGTCCCACGCGGCGTTGGTCAAATTCACCCGATCTTCGCTGAGTCTGCGAAGAACGCCACCGTTACCGACGTCGAAGGCAATGAGTTCATCGACTTCGCGGGCGGCATTGCGGTACTGAACACCGGTCACCTGCACCCGAAAATCGTCGCCGCCGTTCAAGAGCAACTGACCAAGCTGACCCACACCTGCTTCCAGGTGCTGGCGTACGAGCCTTACGTCGAACTGTGCGAGAAGATCAACGCCAAGGTCCCGGGCGATTTCGCCAAGAAAACACTGCTGGTCACCACCGGTTCGGAAGCGGTTGAAAACGCCGTCAAGATCGCCCGCGCCGCGACAGGCCGTGCAGGCGTCATCGCCTTCACCGGCGCCTACCACGGCCGCACCATGATGACCCTGGGTCTGACCGGTAAAGTCGTGCCGTACTCGGCCGGCATGGGCCTTATGCCGGGCGGTATCTTCCGCGCCATCTACCCGAACGAGCTGCACGGTGTCAGCGTTGACGATTCGATCGCCAGCATCGAGCGCATCTTCAAGAACGACGCCGAGCCGAAAGACATCGCCGCGATCATCATCGAGCCGGTGCAGGGCGAGGGCGGTTTCTACGTCGCGCCAAAGGCGTTCATGGCGCGTCTGCGTGAACTGTGCGACAAGCACGGCATTCTGCTGATCGCTGACGAAGTGCAGACTGGCGCTGGCCGTACCGGCACCTTCTTCGCCATGGAACAGATGGGCGTGAGCGCCGACCTGACCACCTTCGCCAAATCCATCGCCGGTGGTTTCCCGTTGGCCGGCGTGTGCGGCAAGGCCGAATACATGGACGCCATCGCCCCGGGCGGTCTGGGCGGCACGTACGCGGGTAGCCCGATCGCATGCGCGGCTGCGCTGGCGGTGATGGAAGTGTTCGAAGAAGAGCACCTGCTCGATCGCTGCAAAGCGGTTGGCGAGCGTCTGGTCACTGGCCTGCGTGCCATCCAGGCCAAGTACCCGGTCATCGGCGAAGTTCGCGCGCTGGGCGCCATGATCGCCGTCGAGTGCTTCGAGAATGGCGACACCCACAAGCCGAACGCTGCTGCCGTCGCACAAGTGATCGCGAAGGCTCGTGACAAGGGGCTCATCCTGCTGTCCTGCGGCACCTACGGCAACGTATTGCGCGTGCTGGTCCCGCTGACCTCGCCGGACGAGCAGTTGGACAAAGGCCTGAAGATCATCGAAGAATGCTTCGCTGAAATCGCCTGACTTCATGCCGATGAGCTGCGGCACGTTTGATCAAATGTGACCGCTTCGTCAGAAAAAACCTGCTTCGGCAGGTTTTTTTGTTTTTGACGTCAGGAAATTCTCTTTCGGTTTGTATCCCTGCGCAGTCTTTGACTATGGTGAAGAGACTGATGCCGGAGAGTCATGATGACCGTTGTAGAGGCGCTAGCCGTTCCCCGCGTGTTGATCGCTGAATCGGACCCTTGGGCCCGCGAGATGCTCAACGAATTGGTCCTGGATGTGCGTTGTGACGCGCAGCTGGACATCTGTTCCAACGGCCGGGAGGCCATCGAGCGGATGAGCGGGTACATCCCCGACCTGGTAATCGCCTCCCGCGAGCTGCCGGGCGTCGATGGGCTCAGCCTGCTGCGCGGGCTGCGGCAGCTGCGCCGTCAGCCGCCGGTTCGTTTCATTCTGCTGAGCAGTCGCAGCGACAGCGTCAGCGTGCGTGAAGCCGTGCAGCTGGCGCCCACGGCCTACCTCACCAAACCCCTGAACCTGGAAGGCCTGCGCCAACGGCTGGAAACGCTGCTGTTGCAGGACGGTGCGCAGGTTGCCTGTGCGGTGCCTGGTCTGGTGCCGGGCGTCGGGCTGGATGCGTTTCTGGAACAGCGCCGGGAAGTCGCAGACGGCGGACCGCTGTTCGTTGACGTGGCCGCGGCGGTGGCCAGCAGCCGCGGAGCGTCGGGCGTTGATCTGACGTTGCTGGAACAGGCGTTGACCCACGACCCCCATGTCACCGCGTTGTTGATTGCCGCCGCCAACAGCGCGTCCCACCATCAAGGCAAGCCCGTGCAGACGCTGGGGCAGGCGCTCGCCGTATTGGGCGGTACCCAGAGCGTCAATCTGGTTCAGGGTCTCGCTCTCAAGCGTGGCGCGGTGCTCACGGATGCAGCGTTGCTGCTGCAAGCCAGCGAAATCTGGGAGGTCTCGCAACGCACCGCCGAATGTGCGCGGACGCTGGCGCTCAAGCTGGATCTGAATCACGAGCGTTGTTACTGCGCCGGTTTGCTCAGGGGGCTGGGCGAATTGACGGTGTTGCGCTGTTTGCAGGACTGGCTGATCGCCGGCGGCGCGCTGGATGAGGCCACCATTCGCCGCGCGTTGGCGCAGTATTCGGCCTCGTTTGGCTCGGCATTACGGACGCGCTGGCGCCTGCCGTTGGAGCTGCGTGAGCTGATTGCGGCGGTGTACCAATACAACACCGGCGTGTTCACGCGCGAGGTCCTGGCGATGAATGTGGCGGGACAGATGGGATCACTCGGACTTGAAGACCCGCTGGAGGCACTGGCGAAAAGCAAATCGGCGCGGCTCTTGAAGGTCAGCAGGTCAGATCTGGAAGGGGTGCGCAGCAAGACGGTGGCTTAGCCGGGAGGTTGATTCGGAAAAGCAGGCTTACACCAGCACAATCTGATTCTTGCCCTGGCGCTTGGCCTGGTACATCGCAGCGTCAGAGCGTGCGTAGAGCGCTTCCAGGCTCTGGTCCTGGTCGCCGAGGTTGGTCAGCCCCTGGCTGGCAGTGATACCGAAAGTTTTGTCATTGCACTGAAAGCTCAGGCGCTGAATCTCCCGCTGCAACCGCTCGGCAATCTGCTGGGCCATTTCCGGCGCACAGCCCGGGAACACCGCGGCAAATTCCTCACCGCCAATTCGCCCGAACAGATCACCACGACGGAGCGTCTTGCGCCCGCATTCGGCAATGCGTTGCAGCACGAGATCGCCTTCCTGGTGGCCGTAGGTGTCGTTGACCAGTTTGAAATCATCCACGTCCAGCAACAGGAATGCCATCGGCGTGCCCTGCAAACGGGCCTGCTCGAATTCCCGCTGAGCGCATTCGAAGAAGTGCCGGCGATTGCTGCTCTGTGTCAGGACATCGGTGGTGGCCAGACGCTGCAGCTCGTCTTCGAGGTGCTTCTTCTCGGTGATGTCCTCGGCGATACCAACCACGATCAGGCGCTGGCTGTGCTCGGCCTGATGACTGACGAAGCACTTATCGCTCAGCCAACGGACCTGGCCGTCGGCGCGAATAATGCGGTACTCGCGGTCTTCGATGGAGCCCTTCTCAAGCACTTCGCTCAGGCTGCGCTCGGCGTAGTCCAGATCGTCGGGGTAGATGCTGTCGCGCCATTCGCTGTAATCGGCGAGCAACAAACCGGCGGAACGGCCGAAAATGCGCTCGTAGGCGGGGCTGACATAGATCATGCGTTGCGTCTGCCAGTCGAACGCCCACAACACGGCGTTCACGCTGACCAGCAGAGAACTGAACAACTGCTCGCGCTCGCTGAGACGCGCCACTTCCGCCTGGGCATGCATCAGCGCCAGAAGGGTTTCTGCTGCGGCGGGGGTCTCAACGTGGGGAGTCTGGTTGTCCATGAGCACTGCATCTCGGAATAAGGTGCGGCGCATGCCACAACATGTCACACAGCATAGTGCGAAGGTGTTAATGAGATAGGAGTAATGGCACTAAGTTCCGATCGGTGCCACTCGGACGAATGGTCACCGATCAACGGCATCAGGCGTGATGAGGCCGCAGCGAGTAGGTTTTCAGCTGATCGGCGAAGTCACGCAGCGACTGAATACCGCTGGCTTCCGCCTCGTGGACCCAGTCCTTGATGGCCGCCAGCATGTCGTGACCATTGCTGCTGGTCTTTGCCCAGATCTGCTGCAGCGCCAGGCGTTTTTCGTAGATCACTTTCAGTGCCTGACTGTGCTCCAGCATGGTCTGGATGCGCGCTTGATGCTTGTCTTCCAGCAGGCTTGGCTCGCGGGAAAGCAGGCGTTTGGCGCGGCGGAACTGGTGACGCACGGATGCATCGGCTTTGGCCAGTTCCTGCGCGACCAACGGCGCAATGACCAGCTTGCGGTACTGAGCCATGATCTGGAAACGGTTGTTGAGGATGGCCATCGCCGTGTCCATGTCCAGATGGCCCTTGCCTTCCACACGGTGCGCGATCGGCGCGACCCGCTGCACCTTCGCCAGGCGCAACCAGCTGAACACTTTGATCCACGCCCAGCCCATGTCGAACTCCCAGCGCTTGACCGACAGCTTGGCCGAGTTGGGGTAGGTGTGGTGGTTGTTATGCAGCTCTTCGCCGCCGATCAAAATGCCCCAGGGCACCAGATTGGTGGCAGCGTCGCGGCATTCGAAGTTGCGATAGCCGACCGCGTGGCCGAGGCCATTGACCACACCCGCTGCCCATACAGGAATCCACATCATCTGGATCGCCCAGACGGTGATGCCGATGACGCCAAACAGCGCCAGATCGATCACGCCCATGAGCGCGACGCCTAGCAGTGGATAGCGCGAATACAGGTTGCGCTCGATCCAGTCCTCGGGGCAGTTTTTACCGTAGATGCGCAGCGTCTCGGGGTTCTCCGCTTCGGCGCGGTATAGCTCGGCGCCTTTGCGCAGCACGGTCGACAGACCCTTGATGACCGGGCTGTGCGGATCATCGACGGTTTCGCATTTGGCGTGGTGCTTGCGGTGGATAGCGGTCCACTCGCGGGTGTTCTGCGCCGTGGTAAGCCACAGCCAGAAACGGAAAAAGTGCTTGAGCCCTGCGTTGAGTTCCAGGGAGCGATGCGCTGAATAGCGATGGAGATAGACCGTGACGCCGACGATGGTGACGTGTGTCATCGCCAGGGTGACTGCGACCAATTGCCAGACGGAAAGGTCGAGCAGACCGTTGTTCCACATAGGCTGATTTGCCCTCGGTTGTAACGCGTGCAATGTACGGATCCGCCTGAGCAGACCCTGAGACAGAAGCGGGCATTATCACTTAGCTCACAGATAAAAACAGTCGGTCTTTCAGAGAAGCGTCGCAAGATGTTTCTTGTTCTATAATTTCCGACTTTCGCAAGGTTGTTTCTTTCTATGTCGAGCATTACCCGGGATGCGCTACGCACCGCAACGTTGTACGGGCTTTTGTCGATGGTGTGGCTGGCGATCAGTGACTACTTACTGCCGCGGCTGATCGAGGACGCGACCGTGCTGGCGCGAGCGCAACAGACCGGCGGTTATCTCTGGCTGGCCGTCAGCGCAGTGCTGATCTATCTGGCTCGCTCGCGGCTGCTGCGATTCATGGGCGTCACCGAGCTGGCGCGCCGGCATGAGGACATGCAGCGTCTGCGACTGGCAGCGGCCGTATTCGACACCACGCTGGAAGGCGTGCTGGTCACCGATGCCACGGGCGTGATCGTCCACGTGAACCGTGCCTTCAGCGAGATCACCGGGTATCAGCAGGACGAAGTGGTGGGTTTGCGGCCGAGCACGTTCAAGTCAGGCCGCCATGGCCCCGAGTTCTACGAACGGATGTTCAAGACCATCCTCAGCGCCGGGCAGTGGAGCGGCGAGATCTGGAACCGGCGTAAAAGCGGCGAGATCTACCCGCAGTGGCAGAGCATTCGTCCGATCCGGGACGAGCAAGGCGAAATCACACAGTTCGTCGCCGTGTTTTCCGATATTTCTTCGATCAAGCATTCCGAGCGAGAGCTGGCGCATCTGGCCCATTACGATCCTTTGACCGGTCTGCCCAATCGCCTGCTGTTCACCGACCGTGCCGAGCAGGCTCACACCCACGCACGCCGCAATAAACGCACCCTGGCGCTTCTGCTCGTCGATCTCGATCACTTCAAGCACATCAACGAAAGCCTTGGCCACAACGCTGGGGACGAAGTGCTGAAAGCCGCCGCCGAGCGGCTGCAAATCCATCTGGAAAAGGGCGTCACGCTGGCCCGTCTGGGCGGCGACGAATTCGCGATTCTGCTCGAAAATGCCCAGCAGGTCGCGCAATCCGCCGAACTGGCGCAGAGCATTCTGGAAGGGCTGCGCGAGCCTTTTCTGGTCAGTGGGCAATCGCTGTTTCTCACCGCCAGCGTCGGCATCAGCATCTTTCCCCAGGATGCGCTGACCGCCGAGCAACTGCTGCGCAATGCCGACGCCGCGCTGTCACAGGCCAAGCATCAAGGCCGTGAAAGCTACGCGATGTACACCGCCGAACTGACCGCCCACGCCCAGCGCCGCGTCGAGTTGGCGGCCGAGCTGCGACAGGCCGTCGAGGAGAACGAGCTGCGGGTCTTTTATCAGCCGATCCATAACCTCCACAGCCGCTGCATCGAGGGCGTCGAGGCACTGGTGCGCTGGCAGCACCCCGCGCGCGGCATGGTCTCGCCGGGTGAATTCATCCCCATCGCCGAGCAAAGCGGGCTGATCGCCGACATCGACAACTGGGTGCTGACAGAAGCCTGCCGGCAGATGGGCGAGTGGCTGGCGCAGGGTGTGAATATCGCCTTCGTCGCGGTCAACGTGTCCAGCCGGTTGTTCGGACGCGGTGATCTTGATCGCCGGGTGGCCAAGGTGCTGAACGAAACTGGTCTGGCACCGGAGTTTCTGGAGCTTGAGGTGACCGAAAGCGCGATCATGGACGACCCTGATCAGGCCATCGAGCAGATGCACCGTCTGCGGGATCTGGGTCTGAAACTGTCCATCGACGATTTCGGCACGGGGTACTCGTCACTGCTGCGGCTCAAGCGCATGCCGGTGCAGAAACTGAAAATCGATCAAGGGTTTGTGGCCGGGTTGCCGGACGACGATGACGACATCGCGATCGTCAACGCCATCATTGCCCTGGCGCGCGCCATGGGCATGCGCGTGCTGGCAGAAGGCATTGAGCAGGCCAGTCAGGCCGGTTTTCTGCTGAAGCACAATTGCGAACTGGGGCAGGGCTATTGGTTCGCGCGCCCCATGCCGGCGGAACAGATCAACTGGCAGCATGCGCCGGTGTTTGTCTCTGCCTGACACAGCCGTGTGGCGCGCGCCACACGTTCAGAACCGCTTTATCGGTGGTTCCCGGCCAACCTCAGGCGCAAATTCCTTTTGGTTATATCTGCATTCTTAAATAGTATTTTTAAGAATATCTCTGCCTCTCTAATATCGCGCTCACGCCACAAGCAGCGTCTGCCCCCACGCTGCGGCAAATCTTTCAAGGAGCACGAACATGAGCGCATCTCTACGTAGCGTTGACGGCCAGGACGAAGCAAGCATTTTGCGTGAAATTCAAAGCGCGCTGCGTGACCTGCGTTTTGGCGCGGTTGAAATCACGGTGCACAACGCGCAGGTGGTGCAGATCGAGCGCAAGGAGAAATTCCGTCTGCAAAACCCGAGCAACAAGCAGGGCTGAGCCATGCTCCCGCATAACGAACACCGCATGACCTAAAACTAGAAAAAGCCAACAACACAAAATTTGTCCAGGAGCCTGATTCATGTCCATTCGTCGTTATGCGCTGGCCGCGCTCGCCAGTGCGGTGTTTGCCGGTTCTGCTATCGCCAAGGATTTCACCCTGCTGAACGTCTCGTACGACCCGACGCGCGAGCTGTATCAGGACTACAACGCCGAATTCATCAACTTTTGGAAAAAATCCCATCCGGGCGACACCGTGAAGATCAACCAGTCCCACGGTGGCTCGGGCAAGCAGGGCCGCTCGGTGATCGACGGCTCGCCTGCCGACGTGGTGACCCTGGCGCTGGCCGGCGACATCGACGAAATCGCCAAACTGGGCAAGACCATTCCTGCGGATTGGCAGACCAAGTTGCCGGACGCCAGCACCCCGTACACCTCGACCATCGTGTTCCTGGTGCGCAAGGGCAACCCGAAAGGCATCCATGACTGGGGCGACCTGATCAAGGACGGTGTATCGGTCATCACGCCCAACCCGAAAACATCCGGCGGCGCTCGTTGGAATTTCCTGGCGGCTTACGGCTATGGCTTGAAATCCAATGGCGGCGACGAAGCCAAGGCCAAGGATTACATCGGCAAACTGTTCAAGCACGTTCCGGTGCTGGATACCGGCGCACGCGGTTCGACCATCACTTTCGTCAACAACGGTCAGGGTGACGTGTTGCTGGCGTGGGAAAACGAAGCGTTCCTGGCCCTTAAAGAAGACGGCGGCGCGGACAAGTTCGACATCGTCGTCCCTTCGCTGTCGATTCTGGCCGAGCCTCCAGTGGCCGTCGTCGAGAAGAACGCCGAGAAGCACGGCACCACCGAAATCGCCACCGAATACCTGAAGCACTTGTACAGCAAGGAAGGTCAGGAAATTGCGGCGAAAAACTTCTATCGTCCTCGTGACGCGGAAGTAGCCGCCAAGTACGAGAAGCAATTTCCTAAACTCAATCTGCTGACCATCGACAAAGACTTTGGTGGCTGGAAATCGGCTCAGCCCAAGTTCTTCGATGACGGCGGTGTGTTCGATCAGATCTACATCCCGCAGTAACCGCAGCGCCCCACGGAATAAATGGACCCGGACTTGTTCCGGGTAACGTGTGTAAACCAAGGACTTTTATGTCTCGACGCATATCCCCCGTCATACCCGGCTTCGGGCTGACGCTGGGCTACACATTGGTGTACCTCAGTCTGATTGTGCTGATACCGCTTGCGGTCATGTTCATCCACGCCTCCCAACTGAGCGCCGTTCAGTTCTGGAACGTCGTCACGGCGCCTCGCGTGCTTGCAGCGCTCAAGCTGAGTTTCGGCACGGCGTTCTTCGCGGCGATCATCAACGGCATCATCGGCACCCTGCTGGCCTGGGTGCTGGTGCGTTACACCTTCCCCGGTCGCAAGATCATCGACGCGATGATCGATCTGCCCTTCGCATTGCCCACCGCCGTTGCCGGTATCGCGCTGACTGCGCTGTACACGCCGACGGGTTTCATCGGCCAGTTCGCTGCCGATATGGGCATCAAGATTGCCTACACCCCCTTCGGTATCACCCTGGCGTTGACCTTCGTCACCATGCCCTTTGTGGTGCGCACGGTTCAGCCGGTGCTGGCGGACATTCCGCGTGAAGTCGAAGAAGCGGCGGCCTGCCTTGGCGCCAAACCCATTCAGGTGTTCCGTCACATCCTCGTGCCGGCCTTGTTGCCTGCCTGGCTGACCGGCTTTGCGCTGGCCTTCGCCCGGGGCGTGGGTGAATACGGCTCGGTGATTTTCATCGCCGGCAACATGCCGATGAAGACCGAAATTCTGCCGCTGCTGATCATGGTCAAGCTCGACCAGTACGACTACACCGGCGCCACGGCGATTGGCGTGATGATGCTGCTGGTGTCGTTCGTGCTGTTGCTGCTGATCAATCTGTTGCAGCGACGCATCGAAACCCCTAACTGAGGAGGCGCACGTATGTCTGGTTCATCGCTCATTGCAGCGTCCTCCGCCAATGCTGCCCGTCGTGGCAGCGCGGTGTCGCGGCGCATTCTGATCGGCCTTGGCTGGCTGGTCTTCGCGTTCTTCCTGCTACTGCCGCTGGTGGTGGTGATCGGCCAGGGTTTGAGCAACGGCCTCGGCGGATTCTTCGCGGCTATCCTGGAGCCCGATGCACTGTCGGCCCTCAAGCTCACGGTGTTGGCTGTATTGATTTCGGTGCCGCTCAACGTCGTCTTCGGCGTCGCGGCGGCCTGGTGCGTGAGTAAATACTCGTTCCGCGGCAAGGCGATTCTGGTCACCCTGATCGACCTGCCGTTCTCGGTCTCGCCAGTGATCGCCGGTTTGATTTATGTGCTGATGTTCGGCGCCCGTGGCGTGTTCGGCCCCTGGCTGCAGGAGCACGACATCCAGATCGTCTTCGCCCTGCCGGGCATCGTGCTGGCGACCATCTTCGTGACCGTGCCGTTCGTGGCCCGCGAGCTGATCCCGCTGATGCAGGAGCAGGGCACGCAGGAAGAAGAAGCCGCGCGCCTGCTCGGTGCCAATGGCTGGCAGATGTTCTGGCATGTGACCGTCCCCAATATCAAATGGGGCCTGATCTACGGCGTGGTGCTGTGTACCGCGCGGGCCATGGGCGAGTTTGGCGCGGTGTCGGTGGTCTCGGGCCACATTCGCGGCGTGACCAACACCCTGCCGCTGCATGTCGAGATTCTCTACAACGAGTACAACCACGTGGCTGCATTTGCCGTGGCGAGCCTGTTATTGATCCTTGCGCTGTTCATCCTGCTGCTCAAGCAGTGGAGCGAAGCGCGCATTAGCCGTCTGCGCAAAAACGCGGCGGAGGAATAATTCATGTCGATCGAAGTCCGTAACGTCAGCAAGAATTTCAACGCCTTCAAGGCCCTCGACGGCATCAGTCTGGATATCCAGAGTGGCGAGCTCGTGGCGCTGTTGGGCCCGTCCGGCTGTGGCAAGACCACGCTGCTGCGCATCATTGCCGGGCTGGAAACGCCGGACAAAGGCAGCATCGTGTTCCACGGCGAGGATGTCTCCGGCCACGACGTGCGCGATCGCAATGTGGGGTTCGTCTTCCAGCATTACGCGCTGTTCCGCCACATGACGGTGTTCGACAACGTCGCCTTCGGCCTGCGCATGAAGCCGAAGAACCAGCGCCCGAACGAAAGCCAGATCGCGGTCAAAGTGCATGAGCTGCTGAATATGGTGCAGCTGGACTGGCTGTCGGATCGCTATCCGGAGCAATTGTCGGGCGGTCAGCGTCAGCGGATTGCGCTGGCCCGCGCCTTGGCGGTGGAACCCAAAGTGCTGCTGCTGGACGAGCCGTTCGGCGCGCTGGACGCCAAGGTACGCAAGGAGCTGCGTCGCTGGCTGGCGCGGCTGCACGAAGACATCAACCTGACTTCTGTGTTCGTGACCCACGACCAGGAAGAGGCGATGGAAGTCGCGGACCGCATCGTGGTGATGAACAAGGGCGTGATCGAGCAGATCGGTTCGCCCGGGGATGTTTATGAGAACCCGGCCAGCGATTTCGTGTATCACTTTCTGGGTGACTCGAACCGTCTGCATCTGGGCGAAGACAACCACGTGTTGTTCCGCCCGCACGAGGTGTCGTTGTCACGGCATGAAGTGGAAGGGCACCACGCGGCGGAAGTGCGGGATATTCGTCCGTTGGGCGCCACGACGCGGGTGACGCTGAAGGTCGAAGGGCAACCCGAGTTGATCGAAGCCGAAGTGGTGAAAGACCACGACAGCCTGACAGGGCTGGCGCGGGGAGAAACGCTGTTCTTCAAGCCGAAGGTCTGGCAGAAGCGAGAGAGTATTTAGGGCGCTCTCTGATCAAGAGTATTTAAGCGCTCTCTAATCAAATGGACAGCTCGGCCACCGCGCTGTCTGGGGGTAGATACACATCTTGTGGGAGCGAGCTTGCTCGCGAAGAGGTCATTACATCCGCTAGATTTTCAGCGGCTGGAATCCAGCCTTCGTGAGCAAGGTGGAGCGCCATCCCGGTCACTCCCACATTCCTTCATCCGCAGGGAAATCAGCGATGTCCTTCGACGATCGATCTGATTGGTTGTTAAACACAGTTCTAGACCGTCGCTTTTTTCAGATCCCGCCGGTGCGTCTTGCCCACCCGCGCCTCAATGGCGTGTTGCAACTTCTTTCGCATTCCCAGCAAAAAAGCCGCTTCGGCAACGACAAACAGCGGGCCGATGATCAGGCCTGTGAGGTCGTCGACAAACGCCGGCTTGCGGCCCTCGTAATAATGGCCCACAAACTGAATCGCCCAGCCGAGCACGAACAACCCGACGCCGGCGCTGAGCCAGACCATGGTGGTCTGTTGCGCCAGGCTTGCGCCGAGCCACAGGCAAAGCGCGAGCAGAACGCCCATCAGCACGCCGAAGAAGGCGTCCAGCCGCAGGTAGAAAAACGTCGCCGCCAGACTCACCAGCAAGGCCGGCGACACCCAAAGCCCGCCGAGGGACCAACTGGTCCAGCCGGGGTGTGACAACAGCACGGCCACGGCGATCACGATCAGGGGAATGCCGACGAAGTGGGTAACGATGTTACGGGTGTCGCGGTGGTAGGCCGCGTACTGGCTGAGGTGATCGACGAGGTTTTTCATTGTTATTCCTCTCTGGATACATGGATCATGCCGCTGATTTTTTTTGGCTGAGGCCGCTGCACGGCTCAGCCTGCAACAAAACGCCGGCTATCAAAAGGAGATTCACATGACGAATGGAACCCAATGGCGCTCATGGTTTATCAACGACCGATGGTTCCGCGATCTGCCTGCGCTGTTGCAGGATAGCTTGCTGATCGGCATGCGGCAGCGCCGGGTGACGCCCGGCAAATCGATCTTCCAGCGCGGCGATCCGGCGCCCGGCCTGTATGCGTTGCTCACGGGCTCGCTGCGTATCAATCCCCTCAAACCGCAGCAAGCAGACGGGCCCCCGGCAGAAGGCTATCGGCCGTTCTGGTTTGGCGAAGCCTCGTTGTTCGACGGCCTGCCCGCGACCCACGATGTCTTCGCCCAAGACGCGGTCATTCTCCTGCACATGCCCCACGCGCCAATCAAGCAACTGCTGGCTGAACACCCGGCCTTGTGGCGGCATTTCCGTGATTTGCTGGGGCGCAAGCTCGGGCTCGCCGTGCCCGCCCTTGAAGACATCACCCTGATGCCCACCGAGGAACGCGTGGCGTTTCGGCTGCTGATGCTGGCCGAGGCCTACGGCGAGATGGATCGTTCGGTGCGCAGCGTGCCTCTGTCCGACATGGCCTCCAATCGCTGCCTCGGGCTGAGCGCTGAGGTGGTCGAACGGGTACTTGGGGCGTTCGCCGAACGGCAAATCGTGCGCCGCGATCACGACCTGATCCATGTGCTGGACACCGAATGGTTGCGCGAGACGGCGCTTCATCGCCTGACCGGCGCAGGCGCGTGATGGCGTCACCGGTCAGCGATTCATCCCTTCGCGGTACTGGCTGGGCGTCATGCCGGTCCAGCGCTTGAACGCGCGGCTGAAACTGCTGGTGTCAGCGAAGCCGAGCAGATAGGCCACTTCACTGAGCGAGCAAACGGGGTCGCGCATGTGTTGCAGCGCCAGATTCTGCCGGCACTGATTGAGCAGCAGATCGTAGCGACAACCCTCGTCGGCCAAATGACGCTGAAGACTGCGCAAGCTCAGGTGCAGCGTGTGGGCGATGTGCTCGGCGGACGGCTCGCCTTCCGGCAATTGAGTTTCGATGGCGCCGCGCACCTTGCGCTCCCAGGTCAGCGCGCTGAGTTGTTCGAGGGTGCGGTTGAGCACGGCCTCGTTATGCTCGGCCAACTCGGGATTGGCGTCGTCCAGATGGCTGTCGAAATCCTTACAGGAGAAGATCAGCAGGTTCTCCGCCGCACCGAAGAACAGCGGCGCACGAAAGACGGCATGCCAGGGCTGCGGATCTTCCGGCTGCGGCCGCATCAGGTGAACGGCCAGCGGCGCGTAATGACGCCCCAGGCGGTTGCGGCAGGTGCGCACGTAGATTGCGGCGAAGGCGTCCATGGCCTCATTGGCCGGTATCGGACTGCCGTCGGGCACGCGGAAACGAAATTCGTAACGCTCGTTCACACGTTCAAAACTCATGACCAGCGCGTCGCTCACCACCGGGTGATAACGCACGATGCGCTCGAACACCTCACGCAACGACCCGCTGGCAACCAGCGCATAACCGAGTGCATGAAAGGTCGTCGGGCTGACGAACCGTGACACTCGCAAGCCCAGCGCCGGATCGCCGCTGGCCTGCACGGCCAGTTCCCAAAAACGGGTGGTGACCGTCACCGGGTATCGCGCGTTGGGGTCATCCATCAGCTGCGGATCCAGGCCCGCAGCCCGGCTCAGTGCGAGGCTGTCGAGGCCGAGGGCATCGAGTTGCTTGCGCAGGGCGCGGGTCCAGCTGGCGAGGATGCTCGGCTCAGACATACAAGTTGGCGCTTCCGGTCTACAGATTGGCGTTCACGGTCAGGCAGCATCCGGGCTTAAGCGGCAAAGTGGTGCCACGTTTTTTCATCCTGAAACCGGAGAATGGAAGCATGCACGACACTTCTGCAAGTGCTGCCGGACTGAATGCACAACAACGATCAGCGCATATTCGTGCGGTGGTTTCCGCCCATGGTGCCGCGCTGCGAGAGCGCTATCCGCTGCTGCGGCACCAGGATGCCATCGGCGCCGGCATCCTGTGCTTCGCACTCGCCGGCATGATTGGCAGCGCGACGCTCTATATCGGGGGTTACCTGGCCTGGTGGGCGTGCCTGCTGCTGAATGCGTTCTTTGCGTCGCTGACCCATGAGCTTGAACACGACCTGATCCACAGCATGTATTTCCGCAAGCAGCGCGTGCCCCACAACCTGATGCTGGCGCTGGTCTGGATGGCGCGGCCGAGCACGATCAATCCCTGGATTCGTCGGCACCTGCACCTCAATCATCACAAGGTCTCCGGCACCGAGGCAGATATGGAAGAGCGCGCCATTACCAATGGCGAGCCGTGGGGCCTGGCGCGGTTGCTGATGGTCGGCGATAACGTGATGTCGTCGCTGATCCGCATGCTGCGGGCGAAAACCTGGGCGCATAAATTCAGCATTCTCAAGCGCACCCTGCGCGTCTATGCGCCGCTGGCGCTGCTGAATTGGGGCGCGTGGTACGTGTTTCTTGGCTTCCATGCCGCCAATGGCATTGCCGGTCTGATGGGCAGCTCGATTGACTGGTCGGCGAACACGCTGGCGGTCATGCACGTCATCGACGTCGCTGTCGTGGTCCTCGTCGGTCCGAACGTGCTGCGTACGTTCTGTCTGCATTTCGTCAGTTCCAACATGCATTACTACGGCGACGTCGAACTGGGCAATGTCATGCAGCAGACCCAAGTGCTCAATCCGTGGTGGATGTGGCCGATGCAGGCGTTCTGCTTCAACTTCGGCAGCACCCATGGCATTCATCACTTTGTGGTGAAGGAACCGTTCTATATCCGCCAGATGACGGCACCCGTTGCGCACAAAGTGATGGCCGAAATGGGGGTGCGCTTCAATGATTTCGGCACCTTCGGGCGGGCCAACCGCTTTGAACGAACGACTGAAAACGACGCGGTGCTCAAGCCTGCACGCGGTTGATGCTTGGCGGCCCATCGCGCCAGTCTCGCCGGCTTGTGGGAAATTTCTCCGGATAAAAATTTCTGTAACAACCGCCCCTTAATCTCTGCTCATCCCCGGCGAGCTGGGGGCAGACAGCGTGATTCTCAGGGTCACCCCTTTAAGGCAGGGGGTGGCCCTCTTTTTTTGCGCCTTTCCCTGAAGCTGCGGCATATATTTTCGAGCTATTAACAAATAGCTTCTTATTCTTTTTCGAATATATGTCCGATCCCTATACTCGCCCCCATGAACGCACCATGCAGGAGGCGAAGGCCATGCATAACGAATCGATCCGTTACCTGATCGTGCCAGGCTGGCAAGGATCTGCCGACGACCATTGGCAAACCCATTGGCAGAACAGTCTGCCCAATAGCGTGCGTGTGGAGCAGGCCGACTGGCTCAAGCCGCGCCGAGAAGATTGGGTGGGTGAGCTGCAACGCGCTATCGCCTCTGACAGCACCCCGGTGATTCTCATCGCCCACAGCCTGGGTTGCGTGACCGTTGCCCATTGGGCGCAGCTGGCGCCACTGGCGAGTTTGCGTCAGGTGCGCGGGGCCCTGCTGGTGGCGCCCGCTGACGTCGAGCGCCCCAATTGCCCGCCGGCGATCCGCAATTTCGCGCCGATTCCCGTGCACCTGCTGCCGTTCCCGACCCAAGTGGTCAGCTCCGATAACGATTCAGCCGTCAGCGCATTGCGCGCGATGGAAATGGCCCGCAACTGGGGCGCCGAAATCGGCATCCTCAGCGGCGCGGGTCATATCAACGTGAAGTCTGGGCATCAGCGCTGGGAACAGGGTTTCGCTTATCTGTACCGGCTGCAAGGGCGCATCGAGCATTTCAACCGCCGCCGCGCATGACCATCGCAGTTGCAACGGTCGTTGCGCCTGAGACCTCTTTTCTCACGATCACTTTCGCCGCAGTGAACCGACAGGCGCTGCGGCCTTTTTTTTAAAAACGCTTCGGTCAATGGATGGCCGGGGCGGGAGCCTGCCATGAGCCTTTCCGACCTATCGAGCAACCCGCTGTTGACCTTCCCTGATGCTGAAAAAAGCCCGCTGAGCATCCGCGCCAAGGCCTTGGTGTTCATCGATCCTCGATCGCGGCAATTGCGCGAAGAGATGGAACTGCTGGCGCCGCTGGACTTGCCCGTGTTGATCCGCGGCGAATCCGGCACGGGCAAGGAATTGCTGGCGCGTCATATTCATCGAGGTAGCGACCGGGCCGGGTTATTCGTGTCGGTCAACTGCGGCGCCATCAGCTCGACCTACGCCGACGCCGAGCTGTTCGGTTACGCCGCCGGCGCCTACAGCGGGTCCGCCAGCAGTCGGGCAGGCTGGTTCGGCTCGGCAACGGGCGGCACGTTGTACCTGGATGAGATCGCCGACCTGCCGATGGCGATCCAGATCAAGTTGCTGGCAGCGCTGGAAAACCACGAAGTCACCCGCGTCGGCGCCACGCAGCCCAGCCAGGTCGACGTCAGACTGGTCGCCGCGACCAGCATCGATCTGCGCCTGTCAGTCGCCGCTGGCAAATTCCACGAGCGGCTTTATCGCTACCTGAACGAAGGACGCCTCGACCTGCCGGCGTTGCGCGAACAGCCCGGCAACATTCTGCCGTTGGCCGAGTACTTCCTGGGGATTTACAGCCAGCGCTTCGATTTTGAGATGCCGCTGATCAGCGAAGACGCGCAAAGAGTGCTCGAAGCCCATTACTGGCCGGGCAACACACGAGAGCTGGAGAACGTCATTCACTTCGCGTTGCTGGTGAGCAGCGGCGCGGAGATTCTGCCTGAGCACCTGAATCTGCCGGTCCGGTAATGGCTCCTGAGCTTACCGGGCAGGTAGCCGGGTGGCAAAATGCCTGCTGATAACGAAAAAGCATAACCATCCGACTAAAAAGTATTGTCTCGGAATAAAAAATCTCGGTACTGTCCGCATCAGCCGCTCCCCTGCCAAGGGTCGATCCCGCGGCAGACCGAAAACAAAGTCGCCCACGAGGCGACCCGATTTCTATTAAGGACATCGCATGAAGAAGACGTTTTTGTTCACCGCACTGGCGGCTGCTCTCTCCCTGGGCATCAGCGCTGCACAAGCTGCCGAGAAGCTCGTCGTGGGCGCCACCGCTGTTCCGCACGCCGAGATCCTCGAGCTGATCAAGCCTGAACTGGCCAAAGAAGGCGTGGACCTGCAAATCAAGGTCTTCACCGACTACGTGCAGCCGAACGTGCAACTGAACGAGAAGCGTCTGGACGCCAACTACTTCCAGACCAAGCCTTACCTGGACGGCTTCAACAAAGGCAAGGGCGCTACCCTGGTGACCGGCGTCGGCGTACACGTCGAACCGTTCGGCGGCTACTCGAAGAAGTGGAAGTCCATTGACCAGTTGCCAGAAGGCGCAACCGTTGCCATTCCGAACGAAGGCAGCAACGCCGGTCGCGCTCTGCTGCTGTTGCAGAAGAACGGCCTGATCACCCTGAAAGACCCGACCAACGCCCTGTCGACGCCGAAAGACATCGCCACCAATCCGAAGAAACTGAAGTTCCGCGAACTGGAATCGGCTCTGCTGCCCCGCGCGCTGGATCAGGTTGACCTGGATCTGATCAACACCAACTACGCGCTGGAAGCCAAGCTCAGCCCTAAAAAGGATGCGCTGATTCTGGAAGGCTCCGACTCGCCGTACGTGAACTACCTGGTCACCCGCACCGACAACGCTCACACCGACGCGATCGAGAAGCTGTCCAAGGCGCTGACCAGCCAGCAGGTCAAAGACTTCATCAACAAGAAGTACGACGGCGCAGTTATCCCGGCGTTCTGATGAAGGCTTGAATGCGCGATTGCAGCGCATTCGTATACAAAACGCGCTTGCCCGCCGTTGCTCCCGCTCCGCTGACGTACTGTCATCGGGTGCATGGAAGTGACGGCGGGCAAGCGCGTTTTTGCGTTTCGAGCGTAGCGCCTGTGCATAAGTCGGCTTTTAGCTGCCTCGCTGATCAGTAATGGCCAACGGCCGTCGCTAGGTCGTTCGGCGCTATGCATATGCTCTAACGATATTTAAACTTCGCTTCTTATAGCTTTAAAGTCCTCCCTCCTCAGCCACACCTTTTGGAGTCGGAGTTCTCATGCCAGCAGCCTCCCACGCTTCGTCCGCGCAAGCGCCCGGTCAGCAGTTCGATGTGCGTCCATTCGCCGAAAAGGTGGGCGCGGAAATCGTCGGTCTGGATCTGTCCCGTCCGCTCAACGACGCCGATTTTGCCCGTGTGCATCAAGCGCATCTCGATTACCACGTAGTTGTTTTCCGCGATCAGCACATCACCCCGCAGCAGCAGATCGATTTCAGTCGCCGTTTTGGCGTCCTGCAGATTCATGTGCTCAAGCAATTCCTGCTCGCCAATCATCCCGAGATTTTGATCGTCTCCAATATCGTCGAAAACGGCCAGCCGGTCGGGCTGGGCGATGCCGGCAAATACTGGCACTCGGACCTGTCCTACAAAGAACTGCCGAGCCTGGGCTCGATGCTCTACGCCCAGGAGCTGCCAAGCGAAGGCGGTGACACCCTGTTCGCTGACATGCATTTGGCCTGGGACACGCTGCCCGAGCATCTGCGCAAAGCCGTCGAAGGTCGCAATGCGGTGCACAGCTATACGTCCCGCTACAGCCATGGGCATAACGCCGATAACTGGCGCCCGACCCTGAGCGCTGAACAGTTGGCCCAAGTCGCAGTGGTCAGCCATCCGATCGTGCGGACCCACCCGGAGAACGGGCGCAAGGCGCTGTTTGTCAGCGAAGGCTTCACCACCCACATCGTCGGCCTGCCGGAAGACGAGAGTCAGGCAATTCTCACAGAGCTGTACGCCCACAGCGTTCGCCCGGAAGGCGTTTACCGCCACAAGTGGCAGGAGAACGACATGGTGTTCTGGGACAACCGCTCGCTGATTCATCTAGCCGGCGGCACGCCCGATCACCTGCGCCGTCGCTTGCACCGCACCACCATTCAGGGCGATGCGCCGTTCTGATCCAGGAGAGCTCCATGAATGCTGTTCTGCAAAGCCACACGGCTAGCGATCGCTTGAACGCGCACCAGGCCAATCAGCCCACCGCTGAAGCGCTGCTGCAAGTACAAGGCGTCAGCCTTGAATACCGCACGCCGGAACGCGTGGTGCGGGCCACCCATCAAGTCAGTTTTGAAATCGATCCTGCCGACCGTTTTGTCCTGCTCGGCCCGTCGGGCTGCGGCAAGTCAACGCTGCTCAAGGCCGTGGCCGGGTTTATCCAGCCCAGCGAAGGGCAGATTCGTCTGGCCGGCCAGGAAGTAAAGGAGCCGGGGCCCGACCGCATCGTGGTGTTTCAGGAATTCGACCAGTTGCCGCCATGGAAGACGGTGATCCAGAACGTCATGTTTCCGCTGCTGGCCTCGCGCACCCTCAAGCGTCGTGAGGCCGAGGAGCGTGCGCGGTATTACCTGGAGAAAGTCGGCCTGAGCGCTTTCGCTGACGCTTACCCGCACACCTTGTCCGGCGGCATGAAGGCGCGCGTTGCGATTGCCCGGGCGCTGGCGATGCAACCCAAGATCCTGTTGATGGACGAGCCCTTCGCCGCGCTCGACGCGTTGACCCGCCGCAAGATGCAGGAAGAGCTGCTGGAGCTGTGGGAAGAGGTGCGCTTCACGCTGCTGTTCGTGACCCACTCCATCGAGGAAGCGCTGGTGGTGGGCAATCGGATTCTGCTGTTGTCGCCCCATCCGGGCCGCGTGCGCGCCGAGATCAACAGCCATCAGTACAACTTGAAAAGCCTCGGCGGCGTCGAGTTTCAGGCGTCCGCGCAGCGGATTCACCGGCTGTTGTTCGACGAGGGCGAAGCGCCGGCGGTCGAGCCGGATCTGCGGTTTCAGGATGTTCGAATTGCCTACTGATCGCGGTTCGCCGAGCTGCCCCATCAAGAGATTGCACCCATGAGCCTTTCACCCCCTCTGCGGGAAGAATACGAAGTCGTGCTGGAGCCTTTCACTCAGGAAGATCTGGCCCGCGACATTCCCCTCGCGCAACGCATCTGGCAGGTGAGTTGGGTGCGCAAGGCCGTCATCCTCGTCGCCCTCGCGATCATCTGGGAAATCGCCGCGCGCATTCAGGGCAACGACCTGCTGCTGCCGAGCTTTCTGCAAACCGCTTCGGCGTTTATCGACGGCATCGCCAGTGGCGAATTGCTGACCAAGGTCTGGATCTCCCTGACGGTCCTGGTCAAGGGTTACTTGATCGGAATCGTCCTGGCGTTCGGCCTGACCACGCTGGCGGTGTCCACTCAACTGGGTCGCGACCTGCTCGGCACGCTGACAGCGATGTTCAACCCGTTGCCGGCCATCGCGCTGCTGCCGCTGTCGCTGCTGTGGTTCGGCCTGGGTGAAAACAGCCTGATTTTCGTGCTGGTGCATTCCGTGCTCTGGGCGTTGGCATTGAACACGTACGCGGGGTTTCTCGGTGTTTCGGAAACCCAGCGCATGGCCGGGCGCAATTACGGCCTCAAGGGCCTGCGGTTCGTCTGGTACATCCTGATTCCGGCGGCGCTGCCTTCGATTCTCGCGGGCCTGAAAATCGGCTGGGCCTTTGCGTGGCGAACCCTCATTGCCGCAGAACTGGTGTTCGGCGCGTCCTCGGGCAAGGGCGGTCTGGGCTGGTACATCTTCCAGAACCGCAACGAGCTGTACACCGACAAGGTATTCGCGGGTCTGGCGGCGGTGGTCATCATTGGTCTGCTGGTGGAAAACCTGCTGTTCAGTAACGTCGAGCGCCTGACCGTGAAGCGGTGGGGCATGCAGCGCTGATCTGCTTTATCACACGAACGCTCCGCCTTGTGGCCGCTGAATGGGCCATGAGTCCGTCACCCCTTTCGCCTTCATCGTGAGAAATGTATGGAATTTCTGAAAACAGCTGCACCTTTCAAGCGCCCGACACTGACCGCGCTCGCCGCCGCCCTGGGTCTGGCTGGCGCTTTGTTGAGCAGCGGCGCTCACGCTGAAGGCAAGATCAGCATCGCCCAGCAGTTCGGCATCGGTTATCTGATTCTGGACGTCGTTCAGCAGCAGAAGCTGATCGAGAAGCACGGCAAGGAGCAGGGCCTGGACATCAAGGTCGACTGGAACAGCATCTCCGGCGCCACCGCGATGAATGAAGCCCTGCTGGCTGGCGCGCTGGACGTGGTGTCGGCGGGCGTACCGCCGATGCTGACCATCTGGGACCGGACCAAGGGCAAGCAGAACGTCAAGGCCATCGCCTCGCTGGGCTCGATGCCCAACTACCTGCTCAGCAACAACCCCAACGTGAAGACCCTCAACGACTTCACTGAAAAGGACCGCATCGCCGTGCCGGCGGCGGGCGTGGGTTTCCAGTCGCGCACCTTGCAGATCGAAACCGCCAAGCTGTTCGGGAACGACAATTTCAAGAAATTCGACAACATCTCCGTCAGCCTGCCGCACCCGGACGCCACGTCGGCGCTGATTGCCGGCGGGTCGGAGATCAGCGCGCACTTCTCCAGTCCTCCGTTTCAGTATCAGGAGCTGGAAAACCCCAACGTGCATAAAGTGCTGAGTTCTTACGATGTGCTGGGCGGCCAGGCAACGTTCAACGTGCTCTACACCACTCAGAAATTCCACGACGAAAATCCGAAGACCTACAAAGCGTTCTACGACGCACTGGCCGAGGCCGAGAAGATCATCAAGGCTGACAAGCCTGCGGCGGCGAAGACCTACATCGACGTCGAGAAATCGAAACTGCCGTTGCCGCTGGTGGAGAAGATCGTCTCCGACCCGGAAATCGACTTCACCGTCGTGCCCCAGCGCACGTTCATCTACGCCGAAAAGCTCCATGAGCTGGGTGTGCTGAAAAACAAGGCTGACAGCTGGAAGGACTTCTTCTTCGAAGAGGCCCACGGTGGTGCGGGTAGTTGATCCTCAACGTTGGTCGGTCTGTTTAGACCGGCCTGATGGGGGGCGGTGTGTCAGCCACACCGCCTTCGCGACCGTCGTAACCTCCGATTGCTCCTACAGTGGATTTGCGTGCGACCCAGATATTTGGCGCGCCGCGAACCTGTGGCATATCCCGTCGTCCAGACGACGCGCTGTCTGGCATCAAACACACCCCCTGTGGGAGCGAGCTTGCTCGCGAAGGCAGTGTGTCTGCCAACATCGATGTCACAGACCACCCCCCATCGCGAACAGGCGTGCTCTAGCGTAGATTGGCGTGCGCTGTAGATGCCGGCAGAGTTCGGTGCCTCAAGGAACCCTGATGTAAGCTCACAGTCGCATGATCACATCGCAACGGCGTCCGGCGGCGCGGTGTCGCAACGGCATTGGCACAAGGAGCTTGCATGCCCGCCCAACCCCTCTTTTTTCATGGTCGTCTGACCGTTCTTTCCCTCGGTCTGTGCCTGGCCGTTCTTGCTGGCTGCGGGAAGGAAAAGCCCCAGGAACCGGTGCGCGCACGCGTGCAGGCCCAAGAGGTCAAGACGGCCGATTTCGCTGCGGACGTCGCGCTGACCGGCGATGTCCAGGCGCGGGTGCAGACCCAGCTTTCATTCCGGGTGGGCGGCAAGATCATTCAGCGCACGGTCGACGTGGGCGATCGGGTGTCGGCCAAACAAGTGCTGGCCAAACTCGACCCCAAAGACCTGCAGACCAATGTCGATTCCGCCCTCGCTGCCGTTGCCGCCGAGCAGGCGCGCGTGAAACAGACTTCCGCCGCCTTCGTGCGTCAGGAAAAGCTCTTGCCCAAGGGCTACACCAGCCGCAGTGAATACGATTCCGCCCAAGCCCAGCTTCGTGGCAGCCAGAGCGCGCTCAAAGCCGCCCAGGCGCAACTGGCCAACGCCCGCGAGCAACTGGGTTACACCGCATTGATCGCCGATGCGCCGGGCATCATTACCGCGCGGCAGGCCGAAGTCGGGCAGGTCGTACAGCCCACCGCGCCGATCTTCAGCCTGGCCCGCGATGGCGAGCGCGATGCCGTGTTCAACGTCTACGAGTCGCTGTTCGTCAACCCGCCGACCGACCAGCCGGTCGAAGTGACGCTGCTGGACAACCCGAAGGTCAAGGCCGTCGGCAAGGTGCGCGAAGTCACGCCAGCCGTATCGGCGCAAACCGGCACGCTGCAAGTGAAGATCGCCCTCACCTCGCTGCCGCCGGGCATGGATCTGGGTTCGGTGGTCAGTGCCGCGCTGAGCGTGCCGGCCAGGACCAGCGTCGAGCTGCCATGGTCCGCGCTGACCAAAGGCCTGGGCGATCAGCTCGGCAAGCCGGCGGTGTGGGTGGTCGATGGGGATAACAAGGTCAGCCTGCGCAGCGTCACGGTCGGGCGCTACCTGACCGGCAAAGTGATCATTGTCGACGGTCTGAAGAATGGTGAAAAAGTGGTCGTTGCCGGTAACCAGTTGCTGCACCCGGACATGCAGGTGGAGCTTGCCGACGTGTACCCCGATGCCTCGAAACAGCCGACAGGAGCCCAGCAATGAAGCGCTTGTCGGGGGTTGTGCTGGCGGGCCTGTTGTTGAGCGCATGCAGCAAGGAAGAGCCGCCACCCGAGCCGGTTCGGCCGGTGCTGTTCATTGAGGTAAAACCCCAGGCTCAGGAAAGCCTGGGTCGTTTCGCCGGCAACATCGCCGCGCGCTATGAAAGCACTCTGGGCTTTCGCGTCTCGGGTCGCATTGCCCAGCGCAGCGTCGACGTCGGCGCACAGGTCAAGAAGGGCGATATGCTCGCCGTGCTCGACCCGACGGACCAACAGAACCAAGTGCGCTCGACCCAGGGCGATCTGGCCCGGGTCGAAGCCCAGCTGATCAACGCCCAGGCCAACGCCCGTCGGCAACAAGAGTTGTTTGATCGCGGCGTTGGCGCCCAGGCCGCGCTGGATGTCGCAGTCACCGACCTGAAAACCACTCAATCTTCCTACGATCAGGCCAAGGCCGCGATGCAACAGGCCAAGGATCAGCTGAGCTACAGCGAGCTGCGCGCCGATCACGATGCCGTCGTCACCGAATGGAAAGTCGAGGCCGGCCAAGTGGTCAGCGCGGGCGAGCAGGTGGTGACACTGGCGCGCCCGGACATCAAAGAGGCGGTCATTGATTTGCCGGCGCAACTGAGTGATCAACTGCCCAGCGACGTGGTGTTCAAAGTCGCCAGCCAGCTGGAGCCAGAGATCAACACCACCGCAACCGTGCGAGAACTCGAGCCCCAGGCCGAAAGCACCACCCGCACCCGTCGCGCACGTTTGACCCTGGCGGATACGCCGGCGGCCTTCCGTCTGGGCACAGCGATCAGCGTCACCCTGAGCTCGGCGATCAAACCGCGCATCGAGCTGCCCGCCACCTCCTTGCAGGAAGTCGACGGCAAGACGCAGATCTGGGTCATCGACATGCAGAACCAGACCGTTTCCCCACGCGTCGTCACGGTCGTCAGCCGCAGTGATGATTCAGTGGTACTGGCCGATGGGGTCAACAACGGCGATCGAGTTGTGACCGCCGGGGTCAACAGCCTCAAGCCGGGGCAGAAAATCAAAGTCGATAAGGAAAGCCCGCGATGAAAGGGAAGTTCAACCTCTCCGATTGGGCGATCAAACATCAGTCTTTCGTTTGGTACCTGATGTTCGTCGGCCTGCTGATGGGCGTGTTTTCCTACATGAACCTGGGTCGTGAAGAAGACCCTTCGTTCACCATCAAGACCATGGTCATACAAACCCGCTGGCCGGGCGCGACTGTGGATGAAACCCTGGAGCAGGTCACCGACCGCATCGAGAAAAAGCTCGAAGAGCTCGACTCCCTCGATTACGTGAAGAGCTACACCCGGCCGGGTGAGTCCACTGTTATGGTTTACCTGCGCGACACCACCAGCGCTGAGGCCATTCCTGAAATCTGGTACCAGGTTCGCAAGAAGATCGATGACATTCGTGGGCAGTTCCCCCAAGGTATTCAGGGCCCGGCGTTCAACGATGAGTTCGGCGACGTTTACGGCTCGATTTACGCCTTCACCTCCGACGGCCTGACCCTGCGCCAGTTACGCGACTACGTGGAGCAAGTGCGCGTCCAGATTCGCGACGTGCCGGGTCTGGGCAAAGTCGAAATGATCGGCGAGCAGGACGAAGTGCTGTACCTGAACTTCTCCACTCGCAAACTGGCGGCACTGGGCCTTGATCAGCGCCAGGTCGTGCAGAGCCTGCAATCGCAAAACACCGTGACGCCCGCCGGGGTCATCGAGGCCGGTCCGGAGCGCATTTCCGTGCGCACCTCCGGCCAGTTCGCCTCGGAAAAAGACCTCGAAAACGTCAACCTGCGCCTCAACGATCGTTTCTATCGCTTGAGCGACATCGCCGAAATCACCCGCGGCTATGTGGATCCGCCCAAGCCGTTGTTCCGCTTCGACGGCAAGCCTGCCATCGGCCTGGCCATCGCCATGAAGAAGGGCGGCAACGTTCAGGAGTTCGGCAAACAGCTGCACGAACGCATGAGCGCCGCGACCGCCGACCTGCCGATTGGCGTCGGCGTGCATGTGGTGTCCGATCAGGCGCAGGTGGTCGAGAAGGCCGTCGGCGGGTTCACCAGCGCGCTGTTTGAAGCGGTGGTGATCGTGCTGATCGTCAGCTTCATCAGCCTTGGCATGCGTGCGGGGCTGGTGGTGGCCTGCTCCATTCCGCTGGTGCTGGCGATGGTCTTCGTGTTCATGGAGTACAGCGGCATCACCATGCAGCGTATTTCCCTGGGCGCGCTGATCATCGCCCTCGGCCTGTTGGTCGATGACGCGATGATTACGGTGGAGATGATGGTGTCGCGCCTTGAAAAAGGCGAAACCAAAGCCCAGGCCGCGACGTACGCCTACACCTCGACGGCCTTCCCAATGCTCACCGGTACGCTGGTGACGGTTGCGGGCTTCGTGCCGATCGGCCTGAACGCCAGCTCGGCGGGGGAATACACCTTCACCCTGTTCGCGGTGATTGCCGTCGCCATGCTGGTGTCGTGGGTCGTTGCCGTGCTGTTCGCCCCGGTGATCGGCGTGCACATCCTTAGCGAAAACGTGAAGAAGCACGACGAAAACGCCAAGCCCGGACGCATCGCCAGAGCCTTCAACGGCTCGATGTTCTGGGCCATGCGCCATCGCTGGCTGACCATCATCATTACGATTTTGCTATTTGCCACGTCGCTGTTCTGCATGCGCTTCGTGCAGAACCAATTCTTCCCGTCATCGGACCGCCCGGAGATTCTGGTCGACCTCAACCTGCCGCAGAATGCATCGATCAACGAGACGCGCCGCGCGGTGGACAAGCTCGAGGCGACCCTCAAGGACGATCCGGACATCGTCAGCTGGAGCACCTACATCGGCGAAGGCGCGGTGCGTTTCTACCTGCCGCTGGATCAGCAGCTGGAAAACCCGTATTACGCACAGTTGGTGATCGTCAGCAAAGGGCTGGAAGAGCGCGGCGCGTTGACCGAGCGCTTGCAAAAACGCTTGCGTGACGATTTCGTCGGCATCGGCACTTATGTGCAGGCGCTGGAAATGGGGCCGCCGGTGGGGCGCCCGATTCAGTACCGGGTCAGCGGCGAGAACATTGATGAAGTGCGCCAGCACGCCATCGAACTCGCCACCCTGCTCGACAAGAATCAACACATCGGCGAGATGATCTACGACTGGAACGAGCCCGGGAAAGTCCTGCGCATCGACATCAATCAGGACAAGGCGCGGCAGTTGGGGCTGTCGTCCGAGGACGTTGCGCAACTGATGAACAGCGTCGTGACCGGCTCGGCGGTGACCCAGGTGCGCGACGACATCTACCTGATCAATGTCGTCGGGCGCGCGGTGGATGCCGAGCGCGGGTCGCCGGAAACCCTGCAGAACCTGCAGATCGTTACGCCCCAGGGCACGTCGATTCCGCTGCTGGCCTTTGCCAACGTGCGCTACGAGCTGGAACAGCCGCTGGTGTGGCGTCGTGATCGCAAACCGACGATCACGCTCAAGGCGGCCGTGAGCGACGATATGCAGCCGACTGACCTGGTCAAGGAGCTCAAGCCCGAGATCGACAAATTCGCCGCCGGTTTACCGGTGGGCTACAAGGTCGCCACGGGCGGTACGGTGGAGGAGAGCGGCAAGGCCCAAGGGCCAATCGCCAAGGTGGTGCCGTTGATGATCTTCCTGATGGCGACGTTCCTGATGATCCAGCTGCACAGCGTGCAGAAGATGTTCATCGTCGCCAGTGTCGCGCCGTTGGGATTGATCGGCGTGGTGCTCGCGCTGGTGCCGACCGGAACGCCGATGGGCTTTGTGGCGATCCTCGGGATTCTGGCGCTGATCGGCATCATCATCCGCAACTCGGTGATTCTGGTGACCCAGATTCATGAGTACGAGGTGGCGGGCTATCTCCCGTGGGATGCGGTGGCGGAAGCCACGGAACACCGGCGCCGGCCGATCCTGCTGACCGCAGCGGCGGCGAGCCTGGGCATGATCCCGATCGCCCGCGAAGTGTTCTGGGGCCCAATGGCTTACGCAATGATCGGCGGGATCATCATCGCGACCCTGCTGACGTTGCTGTTCCTGCCGGCGCTGTACGTGGCCTGGTACAAGATCAAGGAGCCGAGTGAGGAGGAGCGGCGCAAACATCAGGAACGCCAGCAGGAAGAGCAACACCGCCGTGATGACGATACGGACGACGGCGCGTCCTCTCCCGCGCATTAATACCTATGGTTCAGGCGGAAGCGGTCGGGTGGCCACTTCCGCTTTTTATCGGCGCACCGGTGAGGGGGTTGTCAGGTCAGCTCGAAATCTTTGAAATGCACCTGCCCTGCCTGAGTTTTCAACTTTTCCGGATCAGAGACGGTGTGTACCTGCACGGTCACCGTAGTGGCAGGGATCGGTTTGCGCTTCATCTCGAGAGTGACTTTCTTCCACTCCTCGGTTGCTACCGAAATGTCACCAAACGCCTCGGCGCTCCCGACCGTACTGATCAGCACCCCATAACTGAATAGTATGGAATCGCCGGGCTTTATGATTTCCCCGGCCCGCACATAAAAACTAAATTGGCTGGGTTTATAATTGCCCTCCGGGAGGGACTGGGACAGACCGGCTGCCTTTGCCAGCTGCACGTAGTAAACCGACCCCTCTTCCTTGATCTCTCCAGTGACCTCACTGGAGGTGATGGTCCAGGGTTCTAATTCGCCGGATGCGAAGTCATTGTTTTTCAATAAATTACTCATCGTCATTCCCTTGCTGATTGGCGATTGGCAGCCTGTGTTCATCAGGCAACCGGATCGTGGTTGGCACTCATGGCGCGGGTCCAGTGTGTGCGCGGGGACAGGAAGGGGCTACTGTCAGAAATGACAGTCCCGGACCCCCGTCAATTGAGCGAGCGTTTGCGAGGTGGGGCAAGGCCAGTCGTGATTTAGGAACGGTCCGACAGACACTCGTCGGTCCCTGCCTTACTGTGCCCCGCTGAATCGCTTCGCGGGGCTCGACATGTCTTTTTCCTTGGTACGCTTGTGTGTCTGCCTCTTGTTGGGCTGGATGCCCCCATTCGGCAGTTCGGCTGAAACGTTGGAAAACGACTTCTGGCGGGTGGACGTTGATCCGCAGACACTCGCGGTCCGCGTCTCGCCGAGCGGGCAACCTGCCTTGCAAGCGTCAAGCGGGGTCAAGGCGCATCGCGTCAGTGAGCTCAAGACCTCGCAGGACTACCTCGCGTGGCAGTGGGACGAGGGCGCCTGGCATCTCGAAGCCCGGCTGCAGCAACGTGACCTCTTGCTGACCATCAAGGCCCGGAATGCCGGGGTACTGGAGTTCCTGAATCAGCCAGGCGACGCCATGGGCAAAGCGCTGATCTGGCCGATGGCCGAGGGGCATTATGTCCCTCGGGGGAACACTGTCTGGCAGCAGTTTCTTGCGACCCAGGGCGAGATCAATACCACTCAGGACCTCAGTCTCCCGTTATGGGGCATGGACCACGGCGCATTCACCCTGACCTGGCTGTTGACCCATCCATTCAACAACCGCCTTCGTTTGCATCTCCAAGGTGACGCCCTGGGTTTGTCCGCCCGACATGAGTTCACGGCGCTGGATGTCAGCACGCCAATGACCTTTCGCCTGTCGCTGGATGCCGCCGATCCGCTCGCTGGCGCAAGGCGTTACCGGCAGTGGCTCATCGACAATGGAGACTATCAGACGCTGGAAAGCAAGTTCGAGAAAACCCCAGAGGGGCGCAAGCTGCTCGGCGCCGCTCACCTGTATCTGTGGGGCAACGACCTGTTGGCCCTTGATGATATTCAGTCCTGGGGGCGTCTGACTCAGGTACTTGCGTCCGAAGACCCACTGGCTGTGCAGTTGCGCAACCGGCTGGATAAAGAAGCGCTGGTTTTGCTGAGTGGCAGCCAGGGACACTTGCAGCGCTGGCAACAAGTCGCGCTGCTGCGCAGTCTCAACAGGGCGTTCAACTCTGTCGCAAGACAAGCATGGCAACGTGATGCCCAGCCAGACGTCTCGCGGTTGACGTCGCGTTACGGTGAGCTTCGCGCGGAGGTCGCCCACCTGTTTGCCGGCGCTCTCGCGGATGACCCGTCGACCTGGGGCGGCGCGCTGTCCCTGAAGGGTATCGAGAGCCTGCAAGCATCTGGTTTGTCACGCCTGTGGCTGGGGCTCGGCGAAGGTTGGGAGGGTGGTCTCTGGCATCCCGAAGCCGTTCGCGCCGCTGTGCAGGCGGGGTATCTGATTGCGCCTTATGACTCCTACGAAACGGCTCTTGCGACCCATGAAAACCCGGACTGGGTGACCGCTCACCTGGGCAGCGACGCACATCGTCAATGCGCCATTGTGCTGAAGGACGGAACGTTCAAAGCCGGTTTTCAACAGTCAGGGCATTACACCGATCCGCGTTGTGTCCGGCCTTTAATGGAGGCGCGGGTTACAGCTGTCCAGGCCGCTGCCGGTTTCAATAGCTGGTTTCTGGACGCCTATGCCACGGGGATGCTGTTCGACAGCTATCGGCCCGGCGCGACCATGACCGAGATGCAAAACGCCGCCGCTAATGTCAGTGCTTCGCAGTGGGTGGCTGAAGCCCGAGCGCTGCCCTCAGGTTCCGAGGACGGCAATGCCGTCACCGCCCAAGGCATCCTTTTCGCCCACGGCATGCAGACGCCGGTGATCGGATGGGGTGATCCGGAGCTCAGCCAGCACAAGTCCTCCCGCTGGTACCTGGGCAGTTGGTACCCGCCGGAGCAGCCGGACGTGTTCTTCAAACCGGTACCGATCAAGGAGCCTTATCGCACCATTCACTTCAATCCGACGACCCGCCTGCCGCTCTATCAGGCCGTGTTCCATGGATCGGTCATCACGACTCATCACTGGCTTTTTGACAGCCTGAAACTGGTCAATGTCAGGCAGGAGAACGAGCTCGCCCAGTTGCTCTACAACGTGCCGCCGCTGTATCACCTGAGCAGCGCGACGCTGGGCGAACGGTTGCCGGTGATGCAGCGTCAGGACCGGTTTTTCAGGCCACTGCATGAGCGCCTTGGTACCCAGGCGATGACGGCGTTCAGTTGGCTGACGCTTGATCGACAAGTTCAGCAGGCCACGTTCGCGGACGGAACGAGACTGGTGGCGAACTTCGATGGTGGGACCCGTGAGGTAGGGACGACCCGGTATGCAGGGCATAGCGTGACGGCGGTTGCGCCTGACGGAGCGGTCAGCGTTTATCACGCAACGGACGAGGGCGGCTGATACACCAGGTTTTCCGAGTCTTGCTACGGGAGACCTGCAGCGGTCAGACCTTGCGCCACACGCTCGCCAGCCATGGCTGTTGATCTCTCGGCAATCCCGGCGGTCGGTAGTAATGCTCGACTTCGGTGAACCCGGCCTCGGTCAGTAACGCGCTCCACGACTCCAGATCATGGAACGCGCCATAGCGCTCGCCTTTCCAGCCTTCCTGATTGTCGCCTCGGGGATTGGAGCTGAACAGCACGCCGCCGGGCTTGAGTGCAGCGCGCAACTCACGCAGCACCCGAGGCAACTCCTGACGCGGCACGTGGAACAGTGAGGCATTGGCGAAGATGCCGTCGAAGCGTTCTGCGGGCAGATCAAGTTCCAGGAAGTTTTGATGGAGCACGTCGCAGCCGCTGTCGGCGCGGGCCATCTCGGCGAAGCGTTCGGAGCCATCCAGGCCAGTGGCGATGTGGCCCATGGCAGTGAAGGTCTGCAGATCACGGCCAGGCCCGCAGCCGAAATCGAGAATCTGAAACGGCGCCGGGCCTGTGATATTGCGCAGCAGCGCATCAATGTTCTGGCTCACATCATGGTCGCGGGTCCCTTCGCGAAAACCCTCGGCGACCTCGTTGTAATTGCCGAGGGTAGTGGCCGTGATCTGGGCGAGGTCGGTTTGATCAAGTTTCATGAGGTGGTTGTCTGGGCGAATAAGGCCGCCAATATACCCCGCTCTCGAATTGCAATCTCCTGGCGGGACTGCATGCCGTTGGTAGGACCGGCTTCAGCCGGGAAGGGGCCCGTGTCAGCGCCATCAATTTTGTAGGGTGACGCCTGACGCTTTCCCGGCTAAAGCCAGTCCTACTGAATGAACGCATGCTGTTAGTGGGACCGGCTTCAGCCGGGAAGGGGCCCGTGGCAGCGCCATCAATTTTGCAGTGTGGCACCTGACGCTTTCCCGGCTAAAGCCAGTCCTACTGAATGAACGCATGCCGTTAGTGGGACCGGCTTCAGCCGGGAAGGGGCCCGTGTCAGCGCCATCAACTTTGCAGGGTGACGCCTGACGCTTTCCCGGCTAAAGCCGGTCCTACTGAATGAACGCATGCTGTTAGTGGGACCGGCTTCAGCCGGGAAGGGGCCCGTGTTAGCGCCATCAATTTTGCAGGGTGACGCCTGACGCTTTCCCGGCTAAAGCCAGTCCTACTGAATGAACGCATGCTGTTAGTGGGACCGGCTTCAGCCGGGAAGGGACCCGTGCCAGCGCCATCAATTTTGCAGGGTGACGTCTGACGCTTTCCCGGCTAAAGCCAGTCCTACTGAATGAACGCACGCCGTTAGTGGGACCGGCTTCAGCCGGGAAGAGGCCCGTGTCAGCGCCATCAATTTTGCAGTGTGGCACCTGCCGCTTTCCCGGCTAAAGCCAGTCCTGCTGAATGAACGCACGCCGTTAGTGGGACCGGCTTCAGCCGGGAAGAGGCCCGTGGCAGCGCCATCAATTTTGCAGGGTGACGCCTGACGCTTTCCCGGCTAAAGCCGGTCCCACTGAATGAACGCACGCCGTTAGTAGGACCGGCTTCAGCCAGTCCTGCAGGGAAGGCGCCCTTTGATCAGCGCTTGTTCAGTCGCAACGCCAATCGATCCCCGCCCAACTGAATCACCGCTACCAGGATCACGAGCAACACGATCACGGTGAGCATCACCTGCGTATCAAACCGCTGATAACCATAGCGATAAGCGATGTCGCCCAGGCCGCCCGCGCCGATGGCACCGGCCATGGCCGACGAATTGATCATTGTCACAATGGTGATGGTAAATCCGCCGACGATGCCCGGCAGCGCTTCGGGCAACAGCACGTGCCAGACGATGTGCCACCGGCGGCAGCCCATCGCTTGTGCCGCTTCGATCAGGCCGTGGTCTACCTCGCGCAGGCTGACCTCCGCAATGCGCGCGAAGAACGGCGTCGAAGCAATGGTCAAGGGCACCACCGCCGCCCACACGCCGTAGGTCGTGCCGACGATCAGCCGCGTGAACGGGATCAGCGCGACCATCAGAATCAGGAACGGCACCGAACGGAAAATATTCACGAACGCGCCCAGCACCCGGTTCACATTGGGCGCCTCAAAAATGCCGCCTTTGCCGCTGGTGACCAGAATCACCGCCAGTGGGATGCCCAGCATCAACGCGATCAGCGACGACACGCCCACCATCAGAAAGGTGTCGATGACGCCCTGCCACAGACGATCAAGCCACATAACCCAATACCTCCGCGTGCTGCGCATGTTTACGGGCGCGATTGAGCAATTCTTCCGCCGACAACGGCGAATGACTTACCGCCAGCAGCAGGTGACCCAGCGCACGCCCTTGAATGCGCTCGACGCCGCCGTGCAGCAGGCTCACCCGCCCGCCAAATGCATTGAACAGCGCCGACAAATCGGGCTCCTTGCCGTCGCTGCCGGTGAATTGCAGGTCCAGCACAACGCTGGCGTGATGCTCGGATGGCTGCGGCTGCAAGCGCGCCTGCAAATCCTCCGGCAGCGCATGTTGCAGCGGCGCCAGCAGCGTCTTGCTCACCTCATGTTGTGGATTGCCGAACACCTGCCAGACCGGGCCTTGCTCGACCACTTCACCTTTTTCCAGCACCACCACGCGATCGCAGATTTCCCGGATCACCGCCATCTCGTGGGTGATCAAAATGATCGTCAGGCCCAGGCGCTGATTGATCTCCCGCAGCAGGCCGAGAATCGATTGCGTGGTTTCCGGATCGAGGGCCGAGGTCGCCTCATCGCACAGCAGAATCGCTGGATCATGCACCAGCGCCCGGGCAATGCCGACGCGCTGCTTTTGCCCGCCCGACAATTGCGCGGGATAGGCGGTGTGCTTGCCTTCCAGCCCCACCAATGCCAGCAGCTCGGCGACTTTGCGCTGACGCTGCGCCTTCGGCACGCCCGCCACCTTCAGCGGCAGCTCGACGTTCTGCCACACGGTCTTGGCCGACATCAGATTGAAATGCTGAAAGATCATGCCGATGCGTCGGCGCAGCGCCACCAGCGTGTCTTCGTTGAAGTCGCCGATGTCCACCTGATCGATCAGCACGCGCCCGCTGCTGGGTTTTTCCAGGCGATTGATGGTGCGGATCAGCGACGATTTGCCTGCGCCGCTTCGGCCAATGATGCCGAACACTTCACCGCGCTGGATATCCAGATCGATGCCCTGCAGCGCCGGCACCGGCCCTTGCGGACCTTCATAGACCTTGCCCAGATTGATGAAGCGCACATGGGCGCGTTGCTTCTCCGGGTGCAGTTCTGCTTGCTCGGCGGCATGGGGAGCCGCAGCACCCTCAAGCGTCAAAGCGCGTTGCGCGGATGCCGTCATGATCAGTTCTTCCAGCCAACCTGATACAGCGAGCCATTGACCTTATCCAGCGAGGCGCGCACGACCGGCGAGTGTTGGTAGATGTCGATGAACTTGGCCAGACGCGGGTCATCCTTGTGGTCCGGTTTGATGACGAACTGAATCACGTACTCCGGGTGATCGAGGCCGTCGAACAGAATCGCCGAGCCGGCATCGAAGGTCTTCGACAGACGAATGTAGGCCGGGTAGCCCTGCACCAGATCGGCATCGTCATAGGCGCGCACCAGTTGCACGGCTTCGACCTGAATCAGCTTGATCTTCTTCGGGTTGGCGGTGATGTCGTCTTCGGTGGCCTTGTAGCCCACGCCCGGTTTTAGGGTAATCAAGCCGGCTTTGGCGAGCAGCTGCAGGCCGCGACCGCTGTTGATCGGGTCGTTGGCGATGGCGACGGTGGCGCCGGTTGGCAGCTCATCGAAGCTTTTGTACTTCTTCGAGTACAGTCCGACATTGTTGATGATGCCCGGCGCGTACGGCACCAGATCAAAACCCGACGCCGCTTTGGCGTTTTCCAGAAACGGAATGTGCTGGAAGTAGTTCACGTCAATGTCGCCAGCGTTGAGGCTGACGTTGGGCGCGATCCAGTCGGTGAATTCCACCAGTTCGACCTTCAGGCCTTGTTTATCGGCTTCAGCGACGGCCGCTTCCAGCGGTATGGCAAACGCAGCCGTGGTGCCGACTTTGAGCGGTTGATCGGCAGCGTGGGTGACGCCGGCAAACAGGCCCAGGGACAGCGCGAGAGTGAGGAGGGTTTTGGTCATTGAGGGGTAATCCGGTTCAGTGGTCTGGTTTGAATTTGGGGTGCTTGTAAGGCCGTCTCGCGAGCAAGCTCACTCCTACAGATTGCTTCGCGTTCTATAAGCCGCCCCCGCATGCCGTTCCGGCAGTCGAGCGTCGCCGTCTTCAAACAGCTTCTCGCGCAAGGTGCCGTGCTCGTAGGCGGTCTTGTACGAGCCGCGCCGTTGCAGCTCGGGGATCACCAGATCGATGAAATCCTCGTAGCTCTCCGGGGTGACGATGCGGGTCAGATTGAAGCCGTCCAGGCCGGTTTCGGCGATCCACGATTCCAGCTCGTCGGCGACCTGCCCGGGCGAGCCGATCAGCGTGATGTACCGGCCGCCGAGGGCGTGTTGATCGAGCAGCTTCTGGCGGGTCCAGTCGTTGTTCTTGAGAATCTTCGTCGCTGACTGAATGGCGTTGCCTTTCACGTGCTGGATCGGCTCGTCGAGCTCGTAGTCGGCGAAGTCGATGCCGGTGGACGCAGCAAAATGCGCGAGCCCGGCCTCGGCGCTGGCGTAGTTTAGGTACTCCGCGTGTTTGGCCCGCGCCGCTTCTTCGGTGGGGCCGACGATGACGTTGAGGCCCATGAACACTTTGATGTCATCGGGGTTGCGCCCGGCCGCCACGGCACTGGCGCGGACCTTGTCGACCTGCTCGCGGGTCGCGGGTTTGTTCTGCGCGCTGATGAACACGCACTCGGCGTTGCTGCCGGCAAACTGCAAACCCCGCTCGGAACTCCCAGCCTGAAACAGCACCGGCGTGCGCTGCGGCGACGGCTCGCACAGGTGATAACCCTCAACCTGATAGAACTCGCCGCTGTGCCGCACGTAATGGACTTTCTCCGGCTGGGCGTAGATGCGCGCCTGACGGTCCTCGATCACCGCGTCGTCCTCCCAACTGCCTTCCCACAGCTTGTACAAAACCTCCAGGTATTCATCGGCCTGGTCGTAGCGGCGGTCGTGTTCGATTTGCTCGGTCAAGCCCATCGCGCGCGCGGCGCTGTCCAGATACCCGGTGACAATGTTCCAGCCCACGCGTCCGCGGGTCAGGTGATCCAGCGTCGACATGCGCCGGGCGAACAGATACGGCGCCTCGTAGGTGAGGTTGGCGGTCAGGCCGAAGCCGAGGTTTTTGGTGACTGCGGCCATGGCCGATACCAGCAGCAGCGGATCATTCACCGGCAGCTGGATCGATTCCTTCAGGGTGACGTCCACCGACTTCTGGTAGACGTCATAGACCCCGACGATGTCCGCGATGAACAAGCCGTCGAACAACCCGCGCTCCAGCAACTGCGCCAGTTCTGTCCAGTATTCCAGGGTCTTGTACTGGGTCGACGTGTCCCGGGGGTGTGTCCAGAAACCGTGGTTGATGTGGCCGATGCAGTTCATGTTGAACGCGTTGAGCAGGATCTTTTTCTTGCTCATCAGATCGTCCCCCGGCGTGGCGGGTTGACGTCATTGAGGTAGTAGTTGCCGATGGCGTGATACTTCCAGCGCACCGGGTCGTGCAACGTGTGGACTCGCGCGTTGCGCCAGTGCCGGTCAAGGCCGTGCTCTGCCAGCGTGGCCTGGGAACCGGCGAGTTCGAACAAGGTGCTGCCGGCTTCCAATGAGATTTCAGTGCTGATCGCCCGCGCCTCCGCGACCGCAATCGATGCCTGGGCCAGATTCTCTGGCGTGGTCTCGGCCTGGGCTCGATCCAGGAATTCCCCCGAACGTTCGAGCAGGGCTTCGGCGGCGTGCAGGCGAATGCCGAGCTTGCCAAAGCTGTGCAGCGTCAGCGGGTCATCGACGGCTTTTTCGATGCCGGAGTCGATCCAGGGCCGCGTACGAGTGCGCACAAAATGCAGTGCGTCTTCAAAGGCAGCGCGGGCGATGCCGGTGTCGATGGCCGCATGGAGAATCTGCGCTAAAGGGCCGACAGTGGTCGGGCGCTCGAAGGCGGTCTGAAACGGCACCACATCATCGGCGTCAACGTACACGTTATCGAACACCACCGAGCCGCTGCCCGTGGTGCGCTGGCCGAAGCCGCTCCAGTCATCGATCACGCTCAGCCCCGTTGCGTTGGCTGGCACGAATGCCAGCTGCTGCACGCCGTTGTCATCAACGACCGAGGTTGGTATGCGTTGGGCGTAAAGCGCGCCGGTGGCGTAGAACTTGCGGCCGTTGATGCGCCAGCCGCTGTCGTCGCGGCTCAGTCGGGTGGTGCGGTCGTGGGCGGTTTTGGTGCCCAGTTCAGCCAGCGCGTTACCGAAGCGCTGACCGGCGAGGACCTCGGCGTACAGCCGCGCCTGCTGCGCCGGGCTGCCATTCACCCGCAGCACTTCCAGCGCGTAAAAGTGGTTTTGCGGGATCTGCCCCAGAGAAGCATCGGCGGCAGAGATGATCCGAATGACCTCGGCCAGGGTGACATTGGACACGCCAGCGCCGCCAAAGGCCTTTGGCACGCTGATGCCCCACAGTCCCGAGCGGGAAAACGCTTCCAGTTCCTGATGGGGCAGGCGACGTTCGCGATCACGCGTCGCGCTCTGTTGCTTGAAATCTTCCGCCAGCGTGCGGGCGATACGCAGCGCCTCGGCGTCGTCACGAATGATCGCGGTCACGGCGGTCGCCTGCGTGTCACGCGGCAAGGTTTGAAGGCTCATAGGTGTGCTTCCAGTGGTCTGGTTATATCCAGGAGTGACGGGCGGGCAGGGCGCCGTTCAGGTGCCAGGCGCCGACGGCGTGGACCTTCCAGCGCACCGGGTCGTGGAGGGTGTGAACCCGCGCGTTGCGCCAGTGACGATCGAGATTGAATTCGGCCAGCGTCGCGCGACTGCCCGACAGCTCGAACAGCTTTTCGCTGGCCTGCAGGGCGATTTGCGTCGTCAGCACCTTGGCTTCGGCGACCACGATGGACGCCCGCGCCGCTGATTGTTCGTCGATGGGTTCGGCGGCAATGTCATCCAGCACGCGGCCGGCCTTGCGCAACAGCGCTTCGGCGGCGTGCAGCTCGAGTTTCAGCTTGCCGATGTCAGCGATCACATACGGATCGTCACCGGCGCGCTCGACATTGGCGTCGATCCACGGCCGCGAACGCTCGCGCACAAAACGAATGCTTTCGTCGATGGCTTCCCGGGCAATGCCCGCATCGATGGCGGCCTGAATCAGTTGCGAGACCGCGCCCTGAATGTTCGGAGACAGGCCCAGCTTCCAGTTATCAACAACCAGTTCGCCACTCACGCACACGTTTTCCAGCAGCACGCTGCCGCTGGCGGTGGTGCGCTGACCGAAGCCGGACCAGTCGTCGATGATGTGCAGCCCCGGCGTCCCGCGTGGCACGAACACCAGCACCTGTTTGCCGTCGTCATTGATGGCCTTGACCGCCACCCAGTGGGCGAACAGCGCGCCGGTCGAGTAGAACTTGCGGCCATTGAGCAAAAACTGATCACCGTCCGCAGTTATTCGCGTTCTGACGTCGAGGGTGTTTTTGGTCCCGCGTTCGGGGCCGCCGTTGCCGATGCGTGCGCCGCCGAGCACGCTGGCGAACAGGGTTTCTTTCTGCGCCTCGGTGGCGCTGCCGATCAGCGAGTTGAGAATCCCGAAGTGGTTTTGCGGAATTTGGCCCACGGCAGGGTCAGCCGCCGAGAGGATAGCGAAGACCTCGGCCACGGTTACGAACGACACCTGCGGCCCGCCGTATGCGCGCGGTACCGAGATGCTGCCCAGGCCGCTGCGGCTGAACAGCTCGATTGCCGACCAGGGCAGTTGCCGCTCGCGGTCACGGGTGGCGGCATGGGTGCGCACGATGGCGGCCAGTTCATGGGCCGCGGCAAGGGCATCGGCGTCGTTGCGCAGTACGTTGGCAGGGAGCAGGGGAGGAGCCACGTCCAGGGTGTGCTGGACAGAAAGGGCGTTCAGATCAGTCATGGTGGTGACCTTCACGAGCGCGAGCACTGGGGTCGTTGTGCTTGACCATTCGAACCTCGAATCAATACCGCGATAGCGGCGGGAAAATTGACGATGGTCCGGTGGTCCGGTGCATATACCCTAAGCGTGTATAAACATTAAATAAACTCACATTTAGGCATAAGCATAGAAGGCGAAATGGCGGCTGCTGTCGCCAGCGCAGTGGCTTGCGTGTAGGTCAGGCATGAACCGAAGGCCAGTGCCAGAATCATGTACTTGACCAAATGTCTGAAGGGCATGGCGAACACCTTGTGAGGGGTTTCACCGCAGGCTAGCAGTCCGTTCCCGCGTATCCAGGGGGAAGCTGTAGGACGCTGATGGAGATGATGTGGGAGGTTTCTTCTCTGTGGCTGATCCGTGGCGCCGTTCACGATTGCAGCACGCCGGGCGGCAGACGTATCGCGGCACGCCGAGGGTGCGCCGCGACAGCGTCTTGAGCGGGGTAGATATCAAGCTCCGACCTCATCGGTCATGTCGGTCGATACCTTGATCATCCGCGCCGGCGCCCAGCGCGAGTTATTGCCGACCCGGTCAATCACGCAATAGCTCACCTCCAGGTGCGGATCATCGCCCGCCTCGCGCACCAATTCTGCTGGTACTTCAACCACGATGGGCAGGCCGACGTCTTCTTGGGTGAGCGCTGGCAGATCCAGACGCATGTCGCCCCAGCGAAGGGTGATTTCATCGTAGGCATCCATGTTGGGATAAGCGTCAAGGGTGAGCTGTACGCCCTCATCGAAGTGGCGCGCAGTCAAACCGTCCCGCATGACCGACTCGGCGAACGTCACCGGTGCCAGTCCCTGATTCTCATCGCCCTCGCCGCTGACCAATTGACCGCCGGGAATCTCCAGTTTGACCCATAGCTTGGCGCCGGGAGATTTAATGGGTTCGCTGCCAATTTTGGTAACGCGATAGTAGGTTTTCACTTTTCCACTTCGAAGAAAACTTTCGGGTACATGTAGGACGGATGTGTGCCCGATGTCGGACTCCGATAATAGTTTTGAGGCGGCATAACAGCCTCCCCAAAACAATTCGATCAAATCACCGCAGTCCATCTCTGGCCAGGGGTCGATGTGCACTCGCAGATCGGCCGCCGCCAGGGCGCCAATCCCATGCTTGTTCGACTGCGGAAGATACGGCGCCATCAACTTGAAAGACTGAGTCATTACAGGGATACGGATCATCTTTTAATACTCTTCGAATGCGTGCCTGGATCAAGGCAAGTCAGGTGATTAATTCATTGCAACTGCAGCGTGAAAACGCCTGGCACTAGTACACGCCGGGATGCATAGACATGGCAAACATTACAAACGGTGGTAATTAGTGGGTTGCTGTTCTGGAAAAAGAATAAACCGAGAGCGATTTCAGCTAATTGTGTTGCGGTGTTTGTGTCAACAGTCATTAAGTTTTTAAAGTGTGTGTAACGTAAATGCAGAAGTTTCCTACAGTGGGGCGTTGCTTATGGGGAGGGGGGTGCGACTGTGGTCCTACCTGAGCCGCCGGGCGCGCCGTATTCCGCAGTCAGCAAGCTAATGAAAAGTGTCAGCGACAGTTATTTGTGGGCGAGGAAATGGTCAATCAACGTTGCGGGGAAGTAGAGCGAGTCAGCGCTGTTCGTATTGAAAAAACAGATAGATTGATTGCGGCAAGCCGGCGTCGAAATAGTAGGACTTTTAGTGGGTCAACGCTTTTCTAAATATGAACGACAAAGAAAACGGCGCCTATTGGCGCCGTTTTAAACACATAACGTGTCGGACTAATTCCTGCTGCGCTCAAGAAACTGCCTTGTGCGTTCTTCTTTAGGGTTGGCGAACAGCTCTTTCGCTTCGCCCTGTTCAACGATGACGCCCTTGTCGATGAAAATTACCCGGTTGGCGACGTCCCGCGCGAAGCTCATCTCGTGGGTCACGATCACCATCGTGCGTTTCTCCAGCGCCAGAGCGTGGATCGTATTCAGCACCTCGCCCACCAGCTCGGGATCGAGCGCCGACGTTGGTTCATCAAACAGAATGACCTCCGGCTCCATGGCCAGCGCCCGGGCAATCGCCACCCGCTGTTGTTGGCCGCCGGACAGACGACGCGGATAGGCGTCCTCTTTACCCGCGAGGCCGACTTTGGCCAACAACGCGCGGCCCAACTCGATCGCCTGATCGCGCGGCATCTTCTTGACCACGGTCGGGCCTTCGATGACGTTTTCCAGTGCCGTGCGGTGGGGGAACAGATTGAAGTTCTGGAAGACAAACCCGACATGCTGGCGCAGTTGCCGGATAAGACCCTGCTGCTGGCTCAACGGTCGGCTCAAATCGACTTTGATGTCGCCCACGACAATGCTGCCGCTCGTAGGCACTTCCAGCAGATTCAGGCAGCGCAGCAGCGTCGTTTTACCCGAACCGCTAGGGCCGATGATCGCTACCACTTCGCCCGGCTCGACCGTCAGGTCAATGCCTTTGAGCACTTCGTTGCCCTTGAATTGCTTGGTCAGTTTTTCAACCGTGATCATGCCTCAGGACTCCACATCGTGGCGGTTGGCCCGTGCTTCCAGGCGATTTTGAAAATGCGCCAGGATGCTGCACAGCACCCAATAGATCACCGCAACGGTGAAATACATGGTGAAGATCTCCAGCGTCCGCGAAGAGATCAGCTGCGCCTGGCGGAACACTTCCGGCACCTGAATGGTGGCGGCCATCGCCGTGTCCTTGACCAGTGAAATAAAGCTGTTGCCCAAGGGCGGCAACGCGGTGCGTGCAGCTTGCGGCAGGATGGCGCGACGCATGGTCTGGGCACGCGTCATACCAATGCTCGCAGCGGCTTCCCATTGCCCTCGGTCCACCGAACCGATCGCGGCCCGAAGGATTTCGCAGGCATACGCGGCCATGTTCAGCGACAGGCCGATCAGCGCTGCGGTGATCGCATCCAGTTCAATGCCCAGGTCCGGCAAGCCGTAATAGATCATGAACAGCTGGACGAGCAGCGGCGTGCCACGGAAGAACGACACGTAAACCCTGGCGACGGCGCTGATGACCCAGATCTTCGACAAACGCATCAGTGCCAGGCCGAAGCCCAGCACCAATCCGAAAAACATCGACCCCAGGCTCAAGCCCACCGTGTAATACGCGCCCTTGAGCAGGAAGGGCGCGGAGTCCAGCGCGAGCTGAAGGCTCTCTGGAATCATTTGGTCACGTCAGCCTTGAAGTACTTGTCCGACAGCTTGGCGAGGGTGCCGTCGGCGCGCAGCTTGTCGATGGCCTTGTTGATCGCGTCCAGCAGTTCAGGCTCGCCCTTGCGCAGTGCGATACCGGATTCCTGACGGGAGAACGGTTCGCCGGAAACGGCCAGCTTGTCCTTGGTCTTGGCGACCAGTTCCAGCGCAGCGAGACGGTCGACGAGGATGGCGTCGATACGGCCGACACGCAGGTCCTGGTATTTGGTCGGATCATCGTCGTAGGTTTTTACGATGGCATCAGGCACGTTGGCTTTCAGCCATTCTTCGTAGTTGGTGCCCAGGCCGACACCCACTTTCTTGCCTTTCAGGTCGGCAGCCGTTTTGATCACGCCGACGTCTTTGGTTTGCACCAGCGCTTGAATGCCCGACACGGTGTAGGGTTCGGAGAAGTCGTACTTCTTTTTACGCTCGTCGGAGATGGTCACCTGATTGACCACGATGTCCAGACGCTTGGACTCCAGTGCGGCCAGAATGCCGGCCCACGGCGTGGCCTGCAGCTTGACCTTGACGCCCAGTTCCTTGGCCAGTGCTTCGGAGAACTCCACTTCGAAACCGGTCAGCTTGCCGTCTTCACCCACGAAGCTGAAGGGTGGATAAGTGCCTTCCAGGCCGACATTGAGGGTTCCATTCTTTTTGATGGTTGCCAGTTGATCGCCAGCGACAGCCTGGCTAACCAGACCCGTGCCCAGCACCAGGCTAAAGGCCGACAACAGAAAGGTGCGGCGGATTGCAGACATGTTCATGAAAGTCCCCTGTTTTAATTGGAATGTCAGGCAAGTATCAGACCCGACGAAGCTACGTTGGCATCACGCGTTTATCCAGCTTTTTCAGTCGCCTGCAAGGCTCTGCACGCCGGCTGGCGGCGATCATAAGACTCGAACCCAACGATGAAAAATAATAAAAAGCGGATCGCTTATCAGTTTCTGGAATATGGCGTTCACGCGACGGTTTGCGTGGCAGCGGGACGAAGGCCCTATCCCGCCGAAAAGACGTCTTGATACGCAAACAAAGCTGGCGCGCCACCGGTGTGGAGAAAGACGATCGGGCCATCTTCGAAGCGCTGCCTGCCAATGCCGTCGAGCAGTCCAGCCATGGCTTTGCCGGTGTACACCGGATCCAGCAGCAGCCCTTCATGACTGGCCACCAGCCGGATTGCCGCCAACGTCCCGGCATTCGGCTCGCCGTATCGTGGGCCGAAGTATTCATCCCACAGCTGCACCTTGAATGCGGCGGGCAACGATTCTTCCAGCAGTTCGACGGTTTGCTCGGCCAGGCGCTGAACCTTGGGCGCCTGGGTTTCTTCCGGGCGCGACACGGTCACGCCTATCACCGGAAGCTCAGGCAGTTCTTCCGCCAGCGCCAACGCCAGGCCGCTGTGGGTGCCGGCACTGCCCGACGCGAGCACGACGGCCGCGAATGACAGGCCGCTTTGCTTGATCTGCTCGGCCAGTTCAAAACCGGCCTGCACATAACCCAGTGCGCCGAGGGCATTCGAACCGCCGATCGGCACTAGGTAGGGCTTCTTGCCGCTCAACCGCAGTCGGCTGGCCAGGGCTTGCAGTTGCTCGTCGGCGTTGTCGAGGTTCTCGACCAATTCGACCTTGGTATCGAACAAATCCAGCAGCAGGCGATTGCCGTTGCCCAGGTAATTGCTGTCGTCGGTTGCAATCGGGTTTTCCAGCAGCGCCACACAACCCAGGCCGAGGCGGGCGGCGAGGGCCGCCGTCTGACGTACGTGGTTGGACTGAATGGCGCCCGCGGTGATCAGCGTGTCACAGCCCTGAGCCAGGGCATCGGCCGCGAGGTATTCCAGCTTGCGCAGCTTGTTGCCGCCCATGGCCAGCGGGGTGATGTCGTCGCGTTTCACGTAAATGTCGCGCCCGGCCCAGTTCGAAAGGCGTTCGAGCTTTTCAAAGGGCGTCGGACCGCCGAGCAATTCCAGACGATTAAAACGGGCGAGCTGTTGTTTGATCATGGTGGCGTCGACAGGTCTGCAATTGAGTCGCAGGACTATAGGCAGACGTTTCCCACAGGGCAACCGCCCGGCGTCCTCCATCCCCTGCACAGAAGCCCCACGAAAATAGTTATTTTTTTGCCGCGAAGGGATGTCGTAGAGTGATTCCACTTCGGCCGTTACAGCCTGACTCGCCGTTGAATTGAGGAGAAATCTGCGTGAGCACTATTCCCGACCTGTCCCCGGAATCCTGCGCCGAGGGCGTGACCGGCCACTGGCAACTGCAGCGGATTGTGGGCGAATTGCGCGCCGCGCGTGATGACTGGCGTACCAGCAACGGCCGAATCAGCGGCGAGAAGGGCGGCCGCGAGCTGCCTTCCCGCGAGGCCATGCGCGACATTCTCGATGCGTTGTGCGGCGCGCTATTTCCAATGCGGCTGGGGCCGGTGGACCTGCGCGAAGAGAGCGAGGACTTCTACGTCGGCTACACCCTCGACGTGGCGTTGAACTCGCTGCTCGATCAGGCGCGGCTCGAACTGCGCTACGCCGCCCGGCAGAAAGGCCAAGATGCCAGCTGCGCGGATGTGCATGCGGAACGGCTGATTCAGGATTTCGCCAGCGCACTGCCGACGATTCGCCGCGTCCTCGACACCGACGTGCTGGCGGCGTACCACGGTGACCCCGCCGCGCGCAGTGTCGATGAGGTGTTGCTGTGCTACCCGGGCATTCTGGCGGTGATTCACCATCGTCTGGCCCATCACCTGTATCACAACGGCTTGCCCCTGCTGGCGCGCATCAGCGCCGAACTGGCCCATTCCGCCACCGGCATAGACATCCACCCTGGCGCGCAGATCGGCCCGAGCTTCTTCATCGATCACGGGACCGGCGTGGTCATCGGCGAGACCGCCATCATCGGTGAGCGTGTGCGCATCTATCAGGCCGTTACCCTGGGTGCCAAACGCTTCCCCTCCGATGAAGACGGCCAATTGCTCAAGGGCCATGCCCGTCACCCGATCGTCGAAGATGATGTAGTGATCTATGCCGGCGCCACGATTCTGGGGCGCATCACCATCGGCAAGGGCTCGACCATCGGCGGCAACGTGTGGCTCACGCGCGGCGTCCCGGCGGGCAGCAACGTCAATCAGGCGAGCCTGCAGCACGAGGATGGCTGTCCGAAGTAGCGTAGGTCGCGGCACTGACTCCTACGGAATTCACTGTGTAGGGCATCTCCCGTTGCTCAGACGATGCGGTCAGGCAGCAAACGCAAACCTTGTGGGAGTGAGCTTGCTCACGAAGATGGCATCCCAGCCGCTGGAAATGTAGCGGATATACCGACCTCTTCGTGAGCAAGCTCACTCCCACAATTGATTTGTCTGCAAACGCCACCTAAGGCCTCCATAATTTTCAAGCGCGTTGAAAACCCTCCCGAACCCACGGAACGAAAGGCTTTCGTCGTCCGTCCTACCCTCGCCTGATTAAGCGTCACGCCACCGTGCATTAGTCTCCGGCCGTCTATTCGTGCTTTAATTGAACGTTCAATCAAGTTAAACCGGTGGTTCGCTGCCCGCTGATCTCAGGAGGCCTACCTTTGCCGCATCTACGTTGCATGATCGATCCCCTCGCCCGCGCGGCGGTATTCATATGAATAATTCAAGCGCTTCGAACAGCTCGCCTGTTCGCATGAATGGCCCTGTTTTCTACTTCGCTGCCAGCTTCATCCTGATCTTCGGACTGGTCGTGATCGGCTTCCCGGAAGCCTCCGGGGCTTGGTTGCTCGCCGCGCAGAACTGGGCCGCCAACACTGTTGGCTGGTACTACATGCTGGCCATGACCCTGTATCTGCTGTTCGTTGTGGTCACTGCGCTGTCCGGCTACGGCAAGATCAAGCTCGGCGCGGACCACGACGAACCCGAATTCAGCTACCTGTCCTGGGCCGGCATGCTGTTCGCCGCCGGGATCAGCATCACGCTGTTCTTCTTCTGCGTGTCCGAGCCGCTGACCCACATGCTGCAGCCGCCGCAGGGTGAGGGCGGGACCACCCAATCGGCACGTCAGGCCATGCAGCTGCTGTTTCTGCATTGGGGCCTGCACGGTTGGGGCGTGTTCGCCTTCGTCGGGATGGCGCTGGCCTACTTCGCCTATCGCCACAACCTGCCGCTGGCATTGCGTTCAGCGCTGTATCCACTGATCGGCAAGCGCATCAACGGCCCGATCGGCTATGCGGTCGACGGCTTCGGCATCATCGCCACCATCTTCGGCCTCGGTGCTGACATGGGGTTTGGCGTATTGCACCTGAATTCCGGGCTGGACTACCTGTTCAACGTGCCGCACACCCAATGGATTCAGGTCGGTTTAATCACTCTGATGATGGGCGCGGCAATCCTGGTGGCCATTGCGGGCGTCGACAAAGGCGTGCGCGTCATGTCCGACATCAACATGCTGCTGGCCTGCGCGCTGCTGCTGTTCGTGTTGTTTGCCGGACCCACTCAGCACCTGCTCAATACCCTGGTGCAGAACATCGGCGATTACCTCGGCGCGTTGCCGGTCAAGAGCTTCGACGTCTATGCGTACGATGGCCCGAGCGACTGGCTGGGTGGCTGGACCGTGTTCTATTGGGCGTGGTGGATTGCCTGGTCGCCGTTCGTGGGTCTGTTCATCGCGCGTATCTCCCGTGGTCGCACCATTCGTGAATTCGTCTGCGGCGTGCTGCTGATCCCGCTGGGCTTCACCCTCGCGTGGATGTCGATTTTCGGTAACAGCGCAATCGACCTGGTGCTGAACCACGGCATGGCTGCGTTGGGCCAATCGGCTATCGACGATCCGTCGATGACCCTTTACCTGATGCTGCAGACGTACCCATGGAGCCGGACGGTCATTGCCGTGACGGTGTTCATCAGCTTCGTGTTCTTCGTGACTTCGGCCGACTCCGGCACCGTGGTGCTGTCGACGCTTTCTGCCAAAGGCGGCAGCCCGGACGAAGATGGCCCGAAATGGCTGCGTGTGTTCTGGGGCGTGATGACGGCGCTGATCACCAGCGGCTTGCTGTTCTCGGGCAGCATCGATGCGCTGAAGTCGGCGGTGGTACTGACTTCGTTGCCGTTCTCGCTGATTCTGCTGCTGATGATGTGGGGGCTGCACAAGGCGTTCTACATGGAGTCCCAGCGCCAGATCGCTCAGCTGTATTCACTGGCACCGGTCTCCGGATCCCGGCGTGGCGGCTGGCGTCAGCGTCTGACTCAGGCCGTGGCATTCCCGTCCCGTGATGAGGTTTACCGCTTCCTCGACCAGACCGTACGCCCGGCGATTGAAGAAGTGACGGCAGTGTTTGTCGAGAAGGGCCTGACGGTCGTGACTCAGCCGGATCCCGCCAACGACACGGTGGGCCTGGAAATCGGCCACGGTGAAGAGCGTCCGTTTGTGTACCAGGTGACCATGCGTGGCTATTTCACACCGTCCTTCGCACGCGGCGGCATGGGCTCCAAACAGCTGAACAACCGCCGTTATTACCGCGCCGAAGTGCACTTGAGCGAGGGCAGTCAGGACTACGACCTGGTGGGCTACACCAAGGAACAGGTCATCAACGACATCCTCGACCAGTACGAGCGCCACCTTCAGTTCCTGCACCTGGTGCGTTAAGGCGCTTTCTTTTGTAGAAACACGCGTGCCCGCGACGGCGTCGTGTCAGTCGCCCAACCGGGGACGGACACGACGCCCTTGCGGGCACGCTTGCTTTTACACCTTCGATTTCTATTTAGGCCAAGCCACCATTGACACGCAGCACTTGACTATTCACCCAGCCTGAATCCGGGCCGGCCAGAAAGGACACAACGCTGGCGATATCCTCAGGCTGGCCCAGGCGCTGCAACGGCGGCATGTTGGCAAAGTGCTGGATTTGCTCCTCGGTTTTGCCTTGCAGGAACAGCTCGGTCGCCACCGGCCCCGGCGCGACGGCATTCACCGTGATATTCCGCCCGCGCAGCTCCTTGGCAAACACATGGGTGAAGGCTTCGACGGCCGCCTTGGTCGCGTTATAGATGGCATAGCCCGGCAGGTTCAGCGCCAGCGCACTGGTGGAGAAATTGATGATGCGCCCGCCGTCGTTCATCCGCGCGCTGGCCTCGCGCAAGGTGTTGAAGGTGCCTCGGGTGTTGATGTTGAACACCTGATCGAATTGCTCATCGCTGGTGTCTGCCAGCGGCAGTGCCTTCATGACGCCGGCGTTATTGACCAGCACATTGACCTTGCCCAGCTTCGCTTCCGTTTGCTCGAACAACTCGCGGACCTCGTCAGCCTTGGCAACGTCGGCTTTGATCGCGATGGCCTGACCGCCCTCGTCGTTGAGCTGCGCAACCAGGGCGTCCGCTTCTGCCGCGCTGCTGGCGTAGTTCACGACCACCGCGAAACCGTCGTGGCTCAAGCGCCGGGCGATTTCCGCGCCGATACCACGGGAGGCGCCGGTGACGATGGCGACCGGACGGGCGATGTGTAGAGAGGACTGCGTCATGGTGAGGCTCCGATTCATTTGAAAGTGAGTGCAGCTTCACATGGCAGACCGCGTTGATAAACGCCGCAAAAATGCCTTCATTGTTCTGCTGCAGCGAACAATGCAGTGGCCGTCGCTTTTCTTCAGCGCTGGAGCGTAGCGTTCGTCCACTCTCTTGAACCCCCTCGCCGCAGAGAAATCCGAGTAATCTCGCAGGTTCGTTTTGTGACTGACTTCCATACAAGAAAGAGAGGACTGGATGACTTACATCGCTGCCGAAAACCGTTATGAACGCATTCCCTATCGTCGCGTAGGCCGCAGTGGCCTGGTGCTGCCAGCGCTCTCCATGGGTCTGTGGCACAACTTTGGTGACAGCACGCCGATCGACACCCAGCGTGCGATGCTGCGCACGGCCTTCGATCTGGGTATCAACCACTTCGACCTCGCCAATAACTATGGCCCGCCGTACGGCAGTGCCGAAATCAACTTCGGTCGCCTGCTCAAGGAAGACTTCAAGCAATACCGCGACGAACTGATTATCTCCAGCAAAGCCGGCTGGGACATGTGGCCAGGGCCTTACGGTCAGGGCGGCGGATCGCGCAAGTACGTGCTCGCCAGCCTCGACCAGAGCCTGCAGCGCATGGGCCTGGACTACGTCGATATTTTTTATTCCCACCGCTTCGACCCTGATACCCCGCTGGAAGAAACCGCGAGCGCACTGGCCACCGCTGTGCAGCAGGGCAAAGCGCTGTATATCGGGATTTCGTCGTATTCGGGCGCCAAAACCCGAGAAATCGCAGGCTTGCTGAAAGAGTGGAAAGTGCCGCTGCTGATTCATCAGCCGGCCTATAACCTGCTCAATCGCTGGGTGGAAAAAGACCTGCTGGACACCACCGAAGAACTCGGCTCGGGCGTCATTGCATTCACCGCGCTGGCCCAGGGGCTGCTGTCGGATAAATACCTGAACGGCATTCCAAAAGACGCACGGGTCAACCGTCCCGGTGGCGGCTCGTTACAGGCGGGGCATTTGTCGGAGCAGAACATCGAGCACGTGAGTGCGCTGAACGAGATCGCCAAGCGTCGCGGTCAGAGCCTGGCGCAGATGGCACTGGCCTGGACACTGCGCGATCCGCGCGTCACGTCCGCACTGATCGGTGCAAGCCGTCCGGAGCAGATCATCGAGAACGTCGGGGCCCTCGACAATCTTGAGTTCAGTCAGGAAGAACTGGCCGAGATCGACCGGTTTGCGGTGGAAGGCGGGATTAATCTGTGGGAGAAGCCATCTTCGGCTGAGTAAACCCGCAGCCATCGTGGGCGTCCTTGCCCGCGATGGCGTCCTGCCTGCGGCGAATCCGTCTTTCGACTGACGCCATCGCAGGCAGGCGCTGCTGCCTATCGCAGGGCTTAGCCCTCGTCACCCTCGTCGTCATCCCCGCCATCTATCTTCATACCCAACTCCTTGATCTTGCGGGTCAAGGTATTGCGGCCCCAGCCCAGCAGCACGGCGGCGTCGCGACGACGGCCGGCGGTGTGCTTGAGCGCGGTCTCGATCATGATGCGTTCGAACGTCGGCACGGCACTGTCCAGCAGGCTGGATTGACCGCGGGCCAGCGCCTGATCGGCCCATTGGCGCAGCGCTTGTTCCCAGTTGGTCACCGGGGCAGCGTCCTGGGGCAGACTCAGCAGTTCAGGTGGCAGATCGCTGACATGCACTTCGCGGCCCGACGCCATCACCGTGATCCAGCGACAGGTGTTTTCCAGCTGACGGACGTTGCCCGGCCACGGCAGGTGCTTGAGGTATTCCTCGGTTTCCGCCTTCAGCAGCTTGGGCTCAACCGCCAGTTCCTGCGCAGCGCGGCTGAGGAAGTGGCGCGCCAGCGTCGGAATGTCTTCGCGACGGTCGGACATGCGCGGGATGTGAATGCGGATCACGTTCAGGCGGTGGAACAAGTCTTCGCGGAACTTGCCGGCCTGGACCAGGGTTTCCAGATTCTGGTGGGTCGCCGCAATGATGCGCACGTCGACTTTGACCGGCACGTGGCCGCCAACGCGGTAGAACTCGCCGTCAGCCAAGACACGCAGCAACCGGGTTTGGGTATCGGCCGGCATGTCGCCGATTTCATCGAGAAACAGGGTGCCACCGTCGGCTTGCTCGAAACGCCCACGACGCAGGTTCGCCGCGCCGGTGAACGCGCCTTTTTCGTGGCCGAACAGCTCGGACTCCATCAAGTCTTTCGGAATCGCCGCCATGTTCAGCGCAATGAACGGCGAAGCCGAGCGTGGGCTGTGGCGGTGCAGGGCGTGGGCAACCAGCTCTTTACCGGTCCCGGACTCGCCGTTGATCAGCACGGTGATGTTGGAGTGGCTCAAGCGGCCGATGGCGCGAAACACCTCCTGCATCGCCGGCGCTTCGCCGATGATTTCCGGGGTGCGGGTCAAGGTTGGCGGAACGGCCAGGCCCTGCTGCTCCTGAGCGTGCTGATTGGCGCGTTTGACCAGCGAAACGGCTTCGTCAACGTCGAACGGCTTTGGCAGGTACTCGAACGCACCGCCCTGATAGGACGCCACGGCGCTGTCTAGGTCCGAGTGAGCGGTCATGATAATGACCGGCAGGCGTGGATGCTGTTCGCGAATGCGCGCCAGCAAGTCCAGGCCGCTGGCGCCGGGCATGCGGATGTCGGAAATGATCACGTCCGGTTGCTGACGGGCCAGGCGGCTCATCACGCCATCGGCGCTGTCGAAACTCTGCGTGGTCATGCCCTCTTGCTGCAGGGCTTTCTCCAGTACCCAGCGGATGGAACGGTCGTCATCGACGATCCAGACAGTTTCACTACGGCTCATGTCGACGCTGCTCCTTGTTCCAGCGGCAGGAAGATCGAGAATGTTGTATGGCCAGGGTGGCTATCACACTCGATCAGCCCCTGGTGCTGACTGATGATGTTCTGGGTAATGGCAAGGCCCAGCCCGGTGCCATCCGGGCGGCCGCTGACCATGGGGTAAAAAATGGTTTCTTGCAGCTCCGGCGGAATGCCGGGGCCGTTGTCGATGATTTCGATCTTGCTGACCAGACGATGGCGCACATGGCCGATGGTGAACTGGCGCATGGCACGCGTGCGCAGGCTGATGCGGCCCAGACGCAGCTCGTTCTGGCTGCTGATGGCCTGCATGGCGTTGCGCACGATATTGAGCACGGCCTGAATCATCTGCTCGCGGTCAATCAGCACATCGGGAATGCTCGGGTCGTAGTCGCGCACGATAGTGATGCATCCCTGGCTTTCGGCTTCGACCAGGCTGCACACGCGCTCGAGCACTTCATGCACGTTGGTCATCGCCAGCATCGGCAGCTTGTTCGAGCCCAGCATGCGGTCGACCAGATTACGCAAGCGGTCGGCTTCTTCGATGATGACGTTGGTGTAGTCCTTGAGGCTCTCCTCCGGCAGCTCGCGTGCCAGCAACTGCGCGGCGCCGCGAATCCCGCCGAGGGGGTTCTTGATTTCATGGGCCAGGCCACGCACCAGCATTTTGGTGGTCTCCTGCTTGGACAACTGAGCCTCTTCCTTGGTGATCCGCAGCAAGCGATCACGGGGGTGGACTTCCAGCAGCAGCATGGTCTCGGCCTGGGAAAGAATCGGGGTGACGGCGTAATCGACCGTCAACGTCTGGCCGGTGAGGGCGGTCAGCATCGCTTCACGTTTCGTGAACGGGTGCGCCTGTTCCACCGCCTGACGAAGCGAACTGAGCGCTTCGGCAGATTCAGTGAACAGCTCGCTGATGAATTGGCCGTGGCTACGTTGACCACTGATGGCCAGCAGCATTTCAGCGGCAGGATTCATGTACTCGAGGCGCAGGTCCGAGTTGAGCAGAATCGTGGCAGTGGTCAGGTTGTCGAGTAACAACCGATGCAACGCATCGCTGATAGTCATGAATCCCGGTGACCTCTTTTGGCTCTATGCACTCGGGCTGGGCCGTGAGTGCAGGCTCTGATTGGTCTTTGCCAGCGTATGGAACCGCCAGAACGTGTGGTGTGCTCGCGCATTCATTACAAAATGCAAAAACCAAACCAAGGCTCCGAAAAGAAGCGCGGATTGAGGAATTACGAACGTTTTTTGGACGGCAGGCCCGGCGACAGTGCATGGATTCCTGAACGCCGAACCAAAATGGGCTTTACATGCGAAAGCTCGTTCAGGTTGTGCACCAGAATAGAGCATAGCCGGTCGGGCAGGGTTTAGCGGAAGAACGAAAAGAAACTCGATTCTTCTTCCGGCTTGTCCTTGATAGGGCATTCGGGGCGCACACCGTAATCATCGTTTTTACAGGGCTGTGCGAGCCGCTTCTGGGCCAGAGAGATGCGTATCAGGTGAAAGGGTTGATTGGGTGTTCGCTCCAGCACTCGCCCGTACTGATCAATGATCTCTACGGACAGCTGGTGAGTGCCACGGTCGATGTTCGTCAGCGGGAAAACCGGGCTGCGCGTCGGCTCGCCGTAGGGTTTGCTGTCGAGCAGTAACCTGTACAAATGATCCGGCTGCAACTCGGGATCATTGCTGACGGTGACATTCAGATTGCCTTCAATATCGCGGATCGTGCTGTCGGGTTCCGGCGCCAGAATGCGCAGCAACTGATAATGGAAGATGGGTCTCGCCGCTGGCTTCGGTGTGGATGCCCGAGTGGGCGCCTTCGTGGGCTGATCGACCCGGTTGGTCGGCGCTATGTCGACCTTCTTCGCATTGCGGTGAGGCTGATCGGTGAAGACCCGATTGCCGTCTGCATCGACGTAGGTATACACCTCCGCCAAAACGGCCTGGCTCACGCTGAACAGCAGGCACAGAGCGACGGCCAACTGGTAGACGTATTTAAGGCCGGCCGACATGGACTCGCTGCACTGTCAGATTGACCGTCTCGCTTTGCTGGATCGAACGCCGATTTTCCAGCACCTGAACAGAAAAGCTGTGTTCGCCCCGATCAAGCTCCATGACCTGCAGCCGCGGAATATTGGTGGGCTGGCCATAGGGTGCGCCGTCCACCACCAACTGCAACAAATGCCCGGGCTGCAAACGGGGCTCTATGGCCACGCCAACAGTGAACGAGCCGTTATTGGCACGAAGCGCTTCGTCCTGGTGCAGGTCTTTCAGCGCGAGCACCTGATAGGTGGCGGCGCTTTGCTGGTCCCGGGTTTGGTTTTGGTTTTGGTTCTGGTTCTGCGTCGCGGGCAGTGGCGGCGGCGGTGCAGGGACGACGGTCTCGACACTGTTGAGCGGCGGCAGCTCGACAGTTTCGGCTTTGGTACCGTTCGGCGGCTGGTTGCTGTACGCCGTGTTCCCGGAGGCATCGGTGTATTTGTAGATCTGCGCGGCAGCGGGCAGCGCAAATACCAGCAACAGAAGGGCAAGACATTGACGCATGAACACTCCGGTGCAGCGATCAGGACAACCAACAATGGTGCCGCGCTAAATCCATGACGCGGCACGGGTCAGCATAGAGGAATACTGATCGACGGTGTCATTTGAGAAGCGGACCTGCGCACCCGCTCACGGGCTTGGTGTGGTCCGGCAGAGGTCGCCTCCCGCCCGTTGCAGCGCGGTCTCAATGACGGGATCACTTGCCTGTCGCTGGATTTCCGACTGCACCCAGCCAGCGCATTTGGCATCGCTGCGGTAAGGCTGAAACGCCGAGTAACTTTGCATCAACACCGGCAGCAGCGTATCCAGCCGACCGCGGATGCCATCGGTCAGGTTGACGTCTGGCTTCTCCGGAGAGTGACCGGTGTCGCGCCACTGTTCGAGGCGCGCGTATTGCACCATTTTGTTGGCTTCCATCTGGGCGGTCATGAAATCGCGTACGTCGTCGGCGCCCAGCTTGAATTCACTCGCCCGTGACTCGGCGTTCTGAATCACCTGGCGCTCGCGCTCATTGTCCTGAACCGGCTTGCCGCTGTGCCATTTGCTGCGCGCCACGTCATTGGCGATTTCCAAGCGTTGCTCCATGGCTGCGATGAGCGGTTGAAGCTGTGCGGGAGGCTGCTGAGCAGGAGTCGCGTGAAGCCCGGTCGACACCAGGCCGCAGGCCAAGGCAGCGAGTTGGAGCTGTTTAAGCATTGTCATGTCCTCACGTATGACCAAGCGATCACTGTTTAACATTTTGGCTGGTAGAAAGTGGCATTCCCTGTGTTCCGGCATAAAAAACGACGAGTTCCACTGCGGTGTCCCCCGTCAGGCCTCGATGCTGCCTGTCGACCATCTCAGGCAGCACATCCCCTGGCTTGAGCAGAATCGATTTATCGCCTTCGCGGGTTTCCACCCTGAGATTGCCGGACACGACATAGGCCGCATTCGGCATCGGGTGCTCGTGCCATGTGAGTGCGGTGTTGGCGGGGATTTTGATGTTGAGGACAGTCAGCTCAGGCTTGCCGACGGGGTAAGCGTCATAGGCTGTTCCGTCCCAGGAACTTGAGCTTTTGAGCAGCAGAGTGGACTGGACCGTTGAGACCGGAACGGAGCTGGACGTTTGCGCGGTGGCGCATCCGCCAAGGGCGATCATCGCCAGCAGCAGGCAAGCGGGGGTGACGTTGAACATGAACGAAATCCTTGTGTTTTGAAGACAGAAACACAAGGTTGCCGGAAACGTCGTTCCCATCTGCGGTACATGTTTATAGCTGTATGGCGACCGAGCAATACGCGCCCAGTAACAAAAAAGGCCTCCCGAAGGACGTCTGTTCAATCACACACACAAAATCGGATGCGTCCTACAGATCAGTTAGTCGCTATCCGCTAACTTGGCGTGAATTTACCTACTTGGATACTAACTGCATCTGACAGAAAAGCCCTCGCTCTATATCGGCTTCATCTGACGTGGTGGGTCATACGGTAGGACGCTTTAACTGTTCATCAAGGATGACAATCAAGCGACTTGGCTGAATTCCGGTTTGCGATGCCCACGGGCGACGCGCGATCTGCTGAGGCAAACTGACGCTCCCAGGACAGCGCCTCCAGGTTGGAAGGACGTATAACCCAACAAAGGAAGGAAATAAAAATGGAAGGGTATTTTCTTGTACGCGGTGACAAAACTTCGTGCGGCGGAGAAGTTCTGGCGGGTTCACCTAGCTTTACGCTCAATGGATACGAGCGTATTTGTGAAGATGATCCGTGACGGCAAGTTGTCCTCATCCTGATCGTATGCATGAACTTGCCGGTTACATTGCCGATGAGATGAATGGCAATATTCGCCATCCTTCGGTTTTGAAGATGAGGGAGTTGAATAGTTATGAGGCGGTAAAAGAGACCAAAAAATACTTTCAACAGCCGTTTTATCTGACGATGGGGCATGTGCCTAACTTCAATGCCATCGAGCTAGCGAAAAAAGCTGAGGCATTTGCGTTGTGGGCCGAGCGGGTGGGGCAGAATCGGCCATGGGATCATAAGCCGATAATCCGTAAAAGTTTCGGAGGTGTTTGGCATAAGCACGGTGAGTACGACTATTACTATGATATATGGTCGAACATCCATTATGGGTATGTAGGGACTATCGGTGGGATTTCCGAAAGTTCATTGTTGGACGGTGCCGGCCTTGAGCAGATTGCCTAAGACACTCTCAGGAAAGTAAAAGAGGTGTGGAATAAGCCTGGGAACGAATGGGAGCTTCCGGGACCTCATGCTACAGCCACCCCTCGGACTTCGTTGCGGTCGTGGGATGATGTCGCTGATAGAGTCTCCATCAGCATTGGAATTAAGCTGGCTGGAGAATATTGGGAAGGTGGAGTAACGGCCGGTTTGATTATGGATGAAGTTTTGGCCTTTGAGCCGACTCTTTGGGGGGATGGAGCACAGGTGCATAAATGTGAGCAAACCTAAAAAGAAATTCAGGTTGTTTTTTTACGCGTTGCTGATTTTATTGTTTGGCAATCTGATTTTTAAGGCTGTTTGTCCATCGGTTACGGTTAGGTATCCTGCCGAAGGTGTAGGAGAGATTAGGTATATATGGAATGTTCAGGACGAGATTTATAAGGGTGGGATGAAGCCTGGGGGTGTAGCGTATGATGTGGGACACTTGTTCCCAGGCGATGATTATTTTATGGAGTTCAACTGGTGGAAAAATACAGGAGGACGGAGGCACTGTGTGAGTATCAAGCCAGGCTGGTTTGAGGTTCATATCCAGCTGGACTTGAACGGGGAAATCGATAGGCATGATAAAAGCGGCACCACCGTGGCACGGCTTAAAGCGTGCGAATGGGATTCCGCAAAAATGTAGAGCTGGGTAGAGGGTGTTTACGCCTTCGTTAGCTCCTGGTTCGTTTGGAGCTGGAATACATTAGTGAGTGCCAAGGATGTTACTTCGATGGTGGAGTAACGTCCGGTTTGATTGCAGACGAGGTTCAGGCCATTTGATCCAAGTTTGTTTTCCACATATTGCAAAAAGGCCTCCCAAAGGAGGCCTTTTGTTCACGCGGCTCTCGCCGGCGCGACTGGATCAGCAGCTGTAGTACAGCTCGTATTCCAGTGGGTGTACGAACGTGCGCACTTTGATTTCTTCTTCGGACTTCAACGCGATGTAAGCGTCGATGAAGTCGTCGCTGAATACGCCGCCTTTGGTCAGGAACGCACGACCTTTGTCCAGCTCTTCCAGGGCTTCCTTCAGGCTGCCGCAAACTTGCGGGATCTCTTTCGCCTCTTCAGGCGGCAGGTCGTACAGGTTTTTGTCAGCCGCATCGCCAGGGTGGATCTTGTTCTGGATGCCGTCCAGGCCAGCCATCAACAGGGCAGCGAAGGCCAGGTACGGGTTGGCTGCCGGGTCCGGGAAACGTGCTTCGATACGACGGCCTTTCGGGCTGTTGACGTAAGGAATACGGATCGATGCCGAACGGTTACGCGCCGAGTAGGCCAGCATGACCGGCGCTTCGAAGCCTGGAACCAGACGCTTGTACGAGTTGGTTGCCGGGTTGGTGAAGCCGTTCAGGGCCTTGCCGTGCTTGATGATGCCGCCGATGAAGTACAGAGCGGTGTCGGACAGGCCGGCATAACCTTCGCCTGCGAAGGTGTTCTTGCCATCTTTGGAGATGGACATGTGAACGTGCATACCCGAACCGTTATCGCCGTAGAGAGGCTTGGGCATGAAGGTAGCGGTGCGGCCGTAAGCGTCGGCAACGTTGTGCACGACGTATTTCAGGGTCTGAACTTCGTCAGCCTTTTTAACCAGCGTGTTGAATTTCACGCCGATTTCGTTCTGGCCTGCGGTTGCCACTTCGTGGTGGTGAACTTCGACGACCTGGCCCATTTCTTCCAGGGCGTTGCACATTGCGGTGCGGATTTCGTGGTCGTGGTCGAACGGTGGAACCGGGAAGTAGCCGCCTTTGATGCCTGGACGGTGGCCCTTGTTACCGCCTTCGATGTCGGCGTCGGACATCCACGAACCTTGTTCGGAGTAGATTTTGAACATGGAGCCGGAGATGTCGGACTTGAATTTCACTTCGTCGAAGATGAAGAATTCTGGCTCAGGGCCGGCGAATACAGTGTCACCGATACCGGTCGACTTCAGGTATTCCTCGGCGCGGTGAGCAATGGCGCGTGGGTCGCGATCATAACCTTGCATGGTCGAAGGTTCGATGATGTCGCAAACCAGGATCAGGGTAGGCTCTTCGGTGAACGGATCCAGCACGGCGGTTTCGTCGTCCGGCAGCAGGATCATGTCGGAGGCTTCAATACCTTTCCAGCCCGAGATGGAGGAACCGTCGAACATTTTGCCGACTTCGAAGAAGTCGTCTTCCAGCGCATCGCGGGCCGGCATGGTCACGTGGTGCTGAGTGCCTTTGGTGTCCGTGAAGCGCAGATCAATCCACTTAACGTCATGATCTTTGATGAGTTGAACCGACTTCGACATGTTGTCCTCCGGGGTGGATTAGGGCCTGAGTAGTGGTTGGCCCTTCAATTTGGGTGATGCCGGGCGCGATACTCGACCAAGGCAACCTGCCTCACAAGGGAGCAATTTGCATGCCAGTGCCCTGTGTTGGGTTTTCCGCGGGAATAGCTAACTTTAAGCGCGTTAAACGTCGCATATTCGAAAACCGGCGCACCCTTATGGTGCCAAGTAATTGTATACAGGGCCGTTTTGGTGCGCGGACGATTGGCCGTACGATAACTGGTTAAACCTTGAGCAATTTCCGCTATAATCCGCGCCCCCCTTTTTCGACCGGGACCTAGCGCGCTGTTTTCATGAAATTAATCGTCAAAGTCTTCCCAGAAATCACTATCAAAAGCCGGCCTGTGCGCAAGCGCTTCATCAAACAGCTGGCCAAGAACATCCGTACGGTGCTCCGCGATCTGGACCCGGCGTTGGTGGTGGATGGTGTGTGGGACAACCTTGAGGTCGAAACCAGGGTCGAGGATGCCAAAGTCCTGCGCGAGATGACCGAGCGGCTCAGCTGCATGCCCGGCATCACGCACTTTCTGCAGGTTGACCAGTATCCGCTGGGCGACATGGAAGACATCTACGAGAAGTGCAAGCTGCACTTCGGCGACGCGCTCCCCGGCAAGATTTTCGGGGTGCGCTGCAAGCGTGCGGGCCATCATGACTTCAGCTCCATGGACGTCGAGAAGTACGTCGGCAGCAAGCTGCGTCGTGAATGCAACGCCGCCGGCATTTCGCTGAAAGCCCCGGAAGTCGAGGTCAGAATCGAGATTCGGGACCAGCGCCTGTTCGTGATCCACAGCCAGCACAACGGCATCGGCGGTTATCCGCTGGGTTCGCTTGAACAGACCCTGATCCTGATGTCCGGTGGCTTTGACTCAACCGTGGCCGCGTACCAGATCATGCGTCGCGGCCTGATGAGCCATTTCTGCTTCTTCAATCTGGGCGGACGTGCCCACGAGCTGGGCGTGATGGAAGTCGCGCACTTCATCTGGAAGAAGTACGGCAGCTCCCAGCGGGTGCTGTTCGTGAGCGTACCGTTCGAGGAAGTTCTGGGAGAAATTCTCGGAAAAGTCGATAACAGTCATATGGGCGTAGTATTGAAGCGTATGATGTTGCGCGCTGCGACCAACATTGCCGACCGGCTGGAAATCGACGCGCTGGTGACCGGCGAGGCGATTTCCCAAGTGTCCAGCCAGACGCTGCCCAACCTGTCGGTCATTGATTGCGTGACGGAGAAGCTGGTCCTGCGACCGCTGATCGCCAGTCACAAGCAGGACATCATCGACCTGGCCGATCAGATCGGCACCGGCGATTTTGCCCGGCACATGCCCGAATACTGCGGTGTGATTTCGGTGAATCCGAAGACCGCCGCCAAGCGCAATCGGGTCGAGCACGAAGAAAAATCGTTCGACATGGCCGTGCTCGAACGTGCGCTGGAAAACGCTCGTCTGGTACCGATCGATCGCGTGATCGAGGAATTGGGCCAGGACGTTCAGATTGAAGAAGTCAGTCAGGCGCTGGCGGGGCAAGTGGTCATCGACATCCGTCACCCGGATGAAGCAGAAGACCGCCCGCTGGCGCTGACTGGCGTCGAAGTACAAACGCTGCCGTTCTTTGCATTGAACAGCCGTTTCAAGGAACTGGATGACACGCGCCAGTACCTGCTCTATTGCGACAAAGGCGTCATGAGTCGCCTGCATGCTCATCATCTGCTCAGTGAGGGGCATGCCAATGTGCGCGTTTATCGACCGAGCTAAGTGCCCGGGGCTGTTTGCCTGTGGCTTGCGTCACCGGCCCCCCGACACCAGTCGTCAGCCGTAACGGCTTTCGCCGGCTCCACCGTTCATAGCTGCCTACAATCAGACAGCTGACCGAATCCTCTGATCGAGATACACAAGTGATCGAAAATCTACGCAACATCGCCATCATTGCTCACGTTGACCACGGTAAAACTACCCTCGTCGACAAGCTTCTGCGCCAGTCCGGCACCCTTGAGCGCAACGAGCTCAACGACGAACGCGTGATGGACTCCAACGACCAGGAAAAAGAGCGCGGTATTACCATTCTCGCGAAGAACACCGCGATCAACTGGAATGGCTACCACATCAACATCGTTGACACCCCGGGCCACGCCGACTTCGGTGGTGAAGTAGAGCGCGTGATGTCGATGGTTGACTCCGTTCTGCTGCTGGTCGACGCTCAAGACGGCCCTATGCCGCAAACCCGTTTCGTGACCAAGAAGGCTTTCGAAGCCGGCCTGCGTCCGATCGTGTGCATCAACAAGGTTGACCGTCCAGGCGCGCGTCCGGACTGGGTTCTGGACCAGATCTTCGACCTGTTCGACAACCTCGGTGCCACCGAAGAACAGCTGGACTTCAAAGTCGTTTACGCCTCGGCCCTGAACGGCATTGCCGGTCTGGATCACACCGACATGGCTGAAGACATGACCCCGCTGTACCAGTCGATCGTCGACAACGTACCTGCGCCGAAAGTCGACCGTGATGGTCCGTTCCAGATGCAAATCTCGGCACTGGACTACAACAGCTTTCTGGGCGTCATCGGTGTTGGCCGTATCGCTCGTGGCCGCGTCAAGCCGAACACCCCGGTTGTCGCGATCGGTGCTGACGGCAAGCGCCGCAACGGCCGTATCCTGAAACTGATGGGTCACCACGGTCTGCACCGCATCGACGTAGAAGAAGCTGCCGCTGGCGACATCGTCTGCATCAGCGGTATGGACTCGCTGTTCATCTCCGACACTCTGTGCCACCCGGACGCAGTTGAAGCGATGAAGCCGCTGACCGTTGACGAACCGACCGTTTCGATGACCTTCCAGGTCAACGACTCGCCGTTCTGCGGTAAAGAAGGCAAGTTCGTGACCTCCCGTAACATCAAGGAGCGTCTGGACAAAGAGCTGCTGTACAACGTTGCTCTGCGCGTTGAAGAAGGCGACTCGGCTGACAAGTTCAAGGTCTCGGGCCGTGGTGAGCTGCACTTGTCGGTACTGATCGAAACCATGCGTCGCGAAGGCTTCGAAATGGGTGTCGGTCGTCCTGAAGTGATCATCCGTCAGGTAGACGGCGTGAAGCAGGAACCGTTTGAAAACGTGACCATCGATACCCCGGAAGAATCCCAGGGCAAGGTCATGGAAGAGATGGGTCTGCGTAAGGGCGACCTGACCAACATGGTGCCGGATGGCAAAGGCCGTGTGCGTCTGGAATACAACATCCCTGCTCGTGGCCTGATTGGTTTCCGTAACCAGTTCCTGACCCTGACCAACGGTGCTGGCATCCTGACCTCGATCTTCGACCGCTACGACACCATGAAGTCCGGCGACATGTCCGGTCGTCAAAACGGCGTTCTGGTATCGGTTGAAACCGGTAAGGCACTGACCTACTCCCTGGAAACCCTGCAGGCGCGCGGCAAGCTGTTCGTCGAGCACGGTCAGGAGATCTACAACGGTCAGATCGTTGGCTTGAACAGCCGCGACAACGACATGGGCGTCAACCCAACCAAAGGCAAGAAGCTCGATAACATGCGTGCTTCGGGCAAAGACGAGACCATCGCTCTGGTTCCACCTGTTCGCTTCACCCTGGAACAGGCTTTGGAATTCATCCAGGACGACGAGCTGTGCGAAGTCACCCCTAAGTCGATCCGTCTTCGCAAGAAGATCCTCGACGAAGGCGAGCGTACCCGTGCTGCCAAGAAAGCCAAGGCGTAACTAGCCCCGGCTGAACGAAAACGCCCCCGGTCGAAAGGCCGGGGGCGTTTTTGTTTGTCTGGATTTTGGTTTGGCCGGTGTCGATGCTGTGAGGGCGATGTTGCTGGAATCGGCCCCTTCCCGGCTAAAGCCGGTCCCACTAAAGTCCGCGCGCCTTTGGTAAGACCGGCTTTAGCCGGGAAGACGTACCCGAACTCTGTAGGGGCTTAGAACTTCAACGGCACACGGCCTGAGTTCGAGTTCAGCGTACCGGTGCTTTCGCGCACGACTTCTTTCGGCTTGTACGCGCAATAACCCGGGCGAGGGCCGATCTTCGGGTGATTGCGGCAGGTGTCGGGGCGCTTATCGTAGATCGTGCACAGCCGGCTCTTGCGATCCAGGTACAGGCAATCGTTGTTGCTCATGCGCTGGAGGGTGAAGATCCCGGACTTCTGATTGAAGCGCTCGACGATCCCGTCCTTCTGCAACCGCTTGGCGATGTTCTTCGGGTTATCCCCTTGTTCGAACTCGTCAACGATGCCGATGCGGATCAGGTCCTTGATCTTCACTTCCACAGGCAGCGTGCAGCAGCTGGAAACGCAGCCCCCGCACATATAGCTGGAGTATTTCTGCCAGGTCTCGATGCGGTCGAGTTCTGCAGCGGCGATCAAGGTGGGTTTCATGCGCGTGTGCTTCCGGGTGTATCGGGCGCGCGATCATACCGGTCCGCGCGCAATTCCCCTACCGCAAAATGATTGAAGCGACTGTCGGCAGCTTGCCGCCCGATCAGTCGTGTGGCTCATTTCAGACGAGCACGGTCTTCGCCAACGCCTCGACTTGCTCCTGCCGCTCGCTTTGATTCAGCTTCGCCCCCGGACTCAGCGACGACCATTGCGGGTGCGCCCGCGCCTTATGCAGCGCCTCCGGCAACTTGCCTTCGCGCCAGGTTTTGTCGAGAGGGGCCGTAAGTTTGATGCTCTCTATCGCGGCATGACCCCGCACCTCCAAGGCTTGCAGCAGTTGCCGTTGGCGCAGCGCCAGCAGTCGGAGCACGGCATCGTCGACCGTCAGTTCGCGCTGCCCCTTGAATTTGTCCATCAACCGGCTGCCATAACTGCGCGCTGTTTGCAGGGCGCCGCCGGCAATCGCGCCGACCAGTGCCGCCGCACCCAGCGTGATGCCGCCAACCAGCAAATCCACGCCAGCACCTGCGGCCGCGCCCGCAGCGATACCGCCACCCACGCGCACGCCCAGCAATTTCAGGGTTTCGGGATTGAACAGATCATCGCCCCAACGGCCATCCATCAAGGGTAAATCGCTGGCCGAGGCGTCTTCGCGACGAAAGGCATAGAGCTTGAGCAGCGACTCGACACAACGTTGTTCGCGCTGGCGCACGGCCTTGCGCAGGTCATCGATCGCCGCCTGCACCTGACCGGAATCCGTTGCCACACTTCGGCGACAGGCTGCGCAGTCCAGCAACAGTTCGGCGATCAGCCTGGCTGCGCTCTGCTTGCGAGCTTCACGCTGGGCCTGCTGGTCTGCGATAAGACGCTCAAGTCTTCCCCGTGATGTTTCCAGCAGCAGGGCGAGGCTTTCATACAGACGGCGTTCGCCATCTTCCGGTGGGGCGACGCTGTCAAAACGCACCAGCGCATGCAGTCCGAGACGCGCCAGCGCTTCACGCCAGTCCGGATCGCGCTGCTGCGCACTGCTGACAAAATTGAGCACGGGCAGCAAGGGTTTGCCGCAACTGGCGAGGACCGCCAGCTCGTCGCGATATTTGGCGAGCACCGGCTCTCGCGCGTCGATCACGTACAAGCCGGCGTCGGAGGCGAGCAACTGACGCAGCACCTTTGCCTCCTGTTCGAAACGCTGGCGCGCCTCGCTGCCCTCCAGAAAGCGCCCGAGCCGCGCCGGGCCGTCGAGCCGTTCGCCGGGTCTGTCCAGCCGCTCGAGATAATCCAGCAGGGCGATGGCGTCTTCCAGGCCAGGCGTGTCGTACAGCTCAAGTAGCGCCTCGCCATCCACCGACAACCGCGCGCCTTCGACGTGCCGGGTGGTGCTCGGACGATGGGAGACTTCGCCGAAGCCGACGTCGCGGGTCAGCGTGCGCAACAGCGAGGTTTTGCCGACGTTGGTGTGGCCAACCACGGCCAGTTTCAGCGGTCGAATTGCGTCCTTGTCAGTCATGTCCGCTCTCCAGCCAGGTCACTGGCGCGCTGTCGGTCCAGTTCAGTTCAAGCTGCTGCAGCGCCGTGTGCCAATCCTCCAGTCGGTCGGCGTCCAGCGCCTGTCCGGTGGGGGCCGGCAACAGCCAGATGCGTGTCGAGGTGGCGCAACGCGCGAGTTCTGCAATCAACGCCAGGCTGCCGCGGTCTGGCGAGCGACGTGGGTCGCAGGCAATGGCAAGGCGTGCGGGCGGATAGCGTGTCAGTTGGTCAAGCAGTGTGCGCCGTGATTCCCGGGAGTCGAGAACGCCGGCATTGACCACGTTGTCGGGAAGCTCGGGCGGCCACGGCTGCTGATTGTCCAGCTCGATGGCGACCAGCAGCGCGCCCTGGCTTTCGCTCGCCGACGGACCGGAGGTTACCGCGTGAAGCTCAGGAGGCGCTGCATCGTTGATGCCCAGCCGTTCACTGCTGGGCATCAAGCGCTCGCGCAGTTCGACGAAGCCGGGGTGACTCAGATCCAGCGCCAACCCTTGTCGACCCACGCGCCAACGCAGGTAACACAGCACCGTCAGCAGAAGACGCGGCACAATACCGAATACCACCAGCACGCCGACCAGCCATCCAGCCCAGGCCTGACGGGCGTTTTCAATGGCGAGCGCGTTATCACCGCTGGCGCGAATCATCGGTTCGGTCGGCACGCTGAAACCCAGCAACGACGGAATCGTCCCCAGGCCTCGGGTCAGGCTGACAAAGGTGTCGCTGCCCAGAATGGTGGTTTCCCAGACGAAGCCGTAGCGCCGCGTCGCCATCAGTAACAGCAGCAGGGTCAGAGCGCTGAGCAGGGCGAGCAGCCACAGGCCATTGACGCAGATGCCCAGCACCCAGCGGTTCAGACGCTTGCGTTGCAGCAGCAATATCAATGCCGGCGCTAGCTGCGCGGCCTGGGCATCGCGTGCCAGCTTCTCGCTGAGCCACATCCAGAGGCGACCGAGGCCGGCGGTATTTTCCCCGACGAAGAGCAGGCCCATCGCCCAGCTTGTCAGCAGAATCAGGTTAAGCCCGAGCAGGCTGCCCAGCGCCCAGAACACATTGACGGGCGTCTGTCCGTCGCCCAATGCGGCGAAAGCCAGTCCGGCGCCGCTGACCACCGCGAACACCGCCAGCACGATCAACGCCAGCCGTGCGCCTTGTTTCCAGTGGTGCAGGGCCTTGCGCATGCCGTCACGTTCGGCGAGCCACAGGGCACGGTGTTTGATCCGGGTTTGCAGGTCGCCCGCAGCAACGCGAGCGCGGCGATTGGCTTCTTCGTCTTCGAGCGCGCCGGCGTATTCTTCACGCAGGCGCACGGCTTCGGTCAGCCAGAGTTCATCAAGGGGAGTCAGTGCAGTCACGCGGCGTCTCGTCGGTAAAGTCGTGGGTGAGCATAACCGGTGTGGCTGCGATCACGCATTGCCAAGGGTTCGCGTTGTTTGGACAACCGCCATCGCGAGCAAGCTCACTCCTACAGGTTCGTCGTTCGCAATTTTCCGCCATCTGCGGCCATTGTAGGAGTGAGCTTGCTCGCGATAGGGGCCTTCCGGGCGATGGTCATTCGGCTCGCACTCCGGGGAAGGAATCAGGGGGTGGCCTCTGATATCCTCGCACCATGAAAAAACATCTCCCCCTGAGCTTGATCGCCGCACTCGCTGAAAACCGGGTCATCGGCGTCGACAATTCCATGCCCTGGCACCTGCCGGGCGATTTCAAATATTTCAAGGCAACCACGCTGGGCAAGCCGATCATCATGGGTCGCAAGACCTGGGATTCCCTGGGCCGTCCGCTGCCGGGTCGGTTGAATCTGGTGGTCACGCGCCAGCAGGATTTGCAGCTTGAAGGCGCCGAAGTATTTACCTCTCTGGACGCGGCGGTGCACCGCGCGGAAGAGTGGGCGCGCGAGCAAGGTGTCAGCGAAGTGATGCTGATCGGCGGCGCCCAGCTTTACGGCCAGGCCCTCGAGCACGCTGACCGCCTGTACCTCACCCGCGTTGCGTTGAGTCCCGAAGGCGATGCGTGGTTTCCGGAATTCGATCTGGCGCAGTGGAAACTGGTTTCCGACACGCCAAACCCGGCACTGGATGACAAGCCTGCGTACAGTTTCGAGGTTTGGGAAAGGGCCTGATATCGCTATCGCGAGCAAGCTCACTCCTACAGGGGGAATGCGATCAACTGTGGGAGTGAGCTTGCTCACGAAGATGGCATTTCAGCCGGTGAAGATTTAGGGGATGTGCTGGCCTATTCGCGAGCAAGCTCGCTCCCACGAGTTTAAGCAGCTCAAGCGTTGTCACAAAAACGTCGTTTTCATGTCATCTGTCGCGAATGGCGCCCGAGGTGACGCGGTGAGGACGGACGTTGTCGCTGACGCATCGAAACAGTCATGGCTTTTTGTTACGGTCCTCCTCGAACCAAAAAAGGGGAGGGGATCACCATGAAATTCGTACCAACATTATTGGCCACCGCACTGTGTCTGGGCCTGGCCGGACAGGCACTCGCCACCGAACTGACCCACTGGCCTGCGCCTGCCGCCAAGCAGCTCAACGCAATGATTGCGGCGAACGCCAACAAAGGTAACTTCGCCGTTTTCGACATGGACAACACCAGCTACCGCTACGACCTGGAAGAGTCACTGCTGCCGTTCATGGAAAACAAAGGGCTGATCACCCGCGACAAACTCGATCCTTCTCTCAAGCTCATCCCGTTCAAGGACACCGCTGACCATAAGGAAAGCCTGTTCAGCTATTACTACCGGCTGTGCGAAATCGACGACATGGTCTGTTATCCATGGGTCGCGCAAGTGTTTTCCGGCTTCACCCTCAAAGAACTCAAAGGCTACGTCGACGAGCTGATGGCCTCGGGTAAACCCGTACCAAGCACGTATTACGAAGGCGACGTGGTCAAGACCATCGAAGTGCAGCCGCCCAAGGTCTTCACCGGCCAGGCCGAGCTGTACAACAAGCTGATGGAAAACGGCATCGAGGTCTATGTGATGACCGCGGCGTCAGAAGAGCTGGTGCGCATGGTCGCCTCTGATCCTAAATACGGCTACAACGTGAAGCCGCAGAACGTCATCGGCGTGACCACGCTGCTGAAAAACCGCGAGACAGGCGAGCTGACCACCGCGCGCAAGCAAATCACCGCCGGCAAATACGATGAAAAAGCCAACCTTGGTCTTGAGCTGACGCCTTACCTGTGGACCCCGGCGACGTGGATGGCCGGCAAGCAGGCGGCGATCCTGACCTACATCGATCAGTGGAAAAAACCGGTGCTGGTGGGCGGCGACACCCCTACCAGCGACGGTTACATGCTGTTCCACAGCGTCGACGTCAGCAAAGGCGGCGTTCACCTGTGGGTCAATCGCAAGGACAAGTACATGACCCAGCTCAACGGCATGATGAAGACCAACGCCGAGGCGCAGGCCAAAGAGGGCTTGCCGGTGACGGCGGACAAGAACTGGGTGATCGTCAAGCCGGACGAGATTCAGTAAGCCGTCTCATCGCGCGGCGTGGCGATATGCCGTGCCGCGCACTGTCAGGCCCATAGCCTGCGGTAGGCGCCGTCGGCATCATGTTCGTCCGCCTGCTTCGTGGTGTTGAATCGCCGACCGCCCCTCGGGTCCGTTCCGTAGCCGGCGATGTACAGCCAATTGCCCTGATTGCTGTAGACGTCGTAATCCACCAGCTGCGCTTCGAACCAGGCGGCCCCGGCGCGCCAATCGCCCTTCAGGTCAAAAATCAGGTAACTGGCGACGATCTGGCGCATTCGGTTGGATAAATAGCCGGTTGCCGCCAATTCCCGCATGCCAGCGTCAATCAACGCCTCTCCGGTTTCACCCCGACACCAGCGCGCGAACCCCTGTGGGTTGTGGCCCGGCTCGCTGCCACCTTTCAGGCCGCTGGCGCGGTAGAGAAACCTGCCGTATTTCAGATGCAGCAAGCGGAAGTAATCGCGCCACAGCAACTCGAAATAGATCCAGTACTTGCTGTCGTTGGCGCCGTGTTCGGCCTCGAAAGCCTTCAACGCCTGATCAATCTGAGGCGCTGACAGCGAACCCCGTGCAAGCCAGGGCGAAAATTTGGTTGAGTCGTCGACTGCGCTCAAGTTGTTGCGCGTGGCTTTGTAGCTGTTCGCCAATCCGCGGCTGAAATACTGCTGCAGATGCTCAATGGCTGCATGCTCGCCACCGTGGAACGCTTGCTGTTGGTAAGGAAATGCCGAGCGGGTGTCCAAAGCGGGAGGCGCCTGCAGCGTGACCGGCTTGATGCTCGAACCTGGGGGCAGCGCAGGAATCGTCGTTGGCGACGGTATGACGGGGCGCGCAGAAGTGTGGGCTTTTTCCACAAGACGACGAAAGCTGCTGAATACGTCGGGCAACTCCTCGACCGCCATCGGCAACTCATCCAGCGAAAACAGCGTCGACTGCCAGTGATCTTCCACGGTCAATCCCGCTGCGCGAAGGCCCTGCACCTGTGCTTCCTCTTCCGGCGCCGCGATGCGTTCGCAGATGACCGTATCGACACCCCATTCGTGGGCCAGGGCGACGAGCCGCTCCACCGGATCACCCTCGATCTGCATCAACCCACTGCCGTGAGCCCGCAACTGCTCGGCCAGTGCGCTGACCGCTGATTGTTCGAAATACTGACGATGGGCGCCGATGCGCTCGAATCCCCATGGCGACGATGTCGTCACGGGTGTGCAGTAAACCGGCAGCAGCGTGTCAGCAATTTCACATGCGTGAGTGAACGCTGGGTTGTCAGCAAGCCGAAGGTCCTGACGGAACCAATAGATCAACGTATTCATATGAAGGTCTCAGCGTCTAGGGATCAAGGCCTTGATCAGTTGGTTTGAGGACGTGGTCCTTTTTCCGTTCGAGCGAAGAGAAGCTAAACAGGATTGCGCTTTTGAGCGATAGTCTTTCAAGTAAATGACTGGAAGGGGCTCAAATGAAAGCGTTGTCGCTGTCTTCGTCGCCAAGGTATGTCGCCCTGCTGGGCTATGGGGGGTTGCTGCCGTTCGTTGGGCTGCTGTTGCTGATTCTTTTTTCAGTCGAATATCGCCCTTTCTTGACGCAAGCGCTGGTTGCTTACGGGGCGGTGATCCTGAGCTTTGTGGGCGCGCTGCATTGGGGGTTCGCCATGACCCTGCAAGGATTGAGTGCCGATCAATGTCGCGAGCGGTTCATCTGGAGTGTCATCCCGGCACTGATCGCCTGGCCCGCTCTGTTATTGCCGGCACCGCTGGGGCTTTTGCTGTTGATTTTAGGTTTTGTCACGCACTACTGGCAGGACCGGCGTCTGGTGAAGGCGACAACACTGCCCGCCTGGTATTTGCCGATGCGTCTGCGTCTGACGTTGGTGGCCAGTCTTTGCCTGCTGTTGGGTGCGATCACCGTAGCGATCGGCTCATGAACCGCCGGTGTCTGGATCCGTTGCCGGCGGAATTGATGGGCCCGGGTGGATGTTCGACGGATGGTCGAGCCTTGCCTCTTTAAAGCGGCCGGCAGACAAAAGAACACCCCGACAGGCGGGGTGTTTTTCAGTGCGGGGTGATGCTTACGGCACCAGCTTGTCCAGCAGGGCCTTGTCACGCACAGCACCTTTGTCGGCGCTGGTCGCCAGCAGGGCGTAGGCCTTGAGGGCGGTGGTCACCTTGCGCGGGCGCGACTCAACCGGCTTCCAGCCTTTCTTTTCCTGCTCGGCGCGACGTTCGGCCATTTCCGCGTCGTCGATCATCAGGTTGATCGAGCGATTCGGAATGTCGATCAGCACTTTGTCGCCGTCACGAACCAGACCGATCGCGCCGCCGGCTGCGGCTTCAGGAGAAGCGTGGCCGATGGACAGGCCAGAGGTCCCGCCCGAGAAACGTCCGTCGGTCAGCAGCGCACAGTCTTTGCCCAGGCCTTTGGATTTCAGGTATGACGTCGGGTACAGCATTTCCTGCATGCCCGGGCCGCCTTTCGGACCTTCGTAACGGATGATCACGATGTCCCCGGCCTTCACCTCGTCCGCCAGAATGCCGCGAACGGCGCTGTCCTGGCTTTCGAAAATCTTGGCGTTGCCTTCGAACACATGAATCGATTCGTCCACGCCGGCGGTTTTTACCACGCAGCCGTCGAGCGCGATGTTGCCGTACAGCACGGCCAGGCCGCCTTCTTGCGAGTAGGCGTGCTCGACGCTGCGGATGCAGCCGTTCTCGCGGTCGTCGTCCAGGGTTTCCCAACGGGTCGACTGGCTGAAGGCCGTCTGGGTCGGAATACCGGCAGGGCCCGCTTTGAAGAAGTGATGCACCGCTTCGTCGTCAGTCTGGGTGATGTCCCACTTGGCGATGGCTTCTTCCATGGATTTGCTGTGCACGGTCGGCAGGTCGGTGTGCAGCAGTCCGCCACGGGCCAGCGAGCCCAGAATGCTGAAGATGCCGCCGGCGCGGTGGACGTCTTCCATGTGGTACTTCTGGATATTCGGCGCGACCTTGCACAGTTGCGGCACGCGGCGCGACAGGCGATCGATGTCGCGCAGGTCGAACGGAATCTCGGCTTCCTGGGCAGCGGCCAGCAAATGCAGGATGGTGTTGGTCGAGCCGCCCATGGCAATGTCGAGGGTCATCGCGTTCTCGAACGCCTTGAAGTTGGCGATGTTGCGCGGCAGCACCGAGTCGTCATTGTCTTTGTAATAGGTTTTGCACAGGTCGACGATGGTGCGGCCGGCCTGCAGGAACAGCTGTTCGCGGTCGGAGTGGGTCGCCAGCGTCGAGCCGTTGCCCGGCAGCGCAAGGCCCAGGGCTTCGGTCAGGCAGTTCATCGAGTTGGCGGTGAACATCCCGGAGCACGAACCGCACGTCGGGCAGGCGCTGCGCTCGTATTCAGCGACTTTTTCGTCGGACGCGGTGGAGTCGGCAGCGATGACCATGGCGTCGACCAAGTCCAGGCCGTGGCTGGCGAGCTTGGTCTTGCCGGCTTCCATCGGACCGCCGGAGACGAAGACCACCGGGATGTTCAGGCGCAACGCAGCCATCAGCATGCCGGGTGTGATCTTGTCGCAGTTGGAGATGCAGACAATCGCATCGGCGCAGTGGGCGTTGACCATGTATTCGACCGAGTCGGCAATGATCTCGCGGCTTGGCAGCGAATACAGCATCCCGTCATGGCCCATGGCGATGCCGTCATCCACCGCGATGGTATTGAATTCCTTGGCGACGCCGCCTGCTCTTTCGATCTCGCGCGCCACCAGCTGACCCATGTCCTTCAAGTGGACATGGCCCGGTACGAACTGGGTGAACGAGTTGGCGATGGCGATGATCGGCTTCTTGAAATCGTCGTCCTTCATGCCCGTGGCACGCCACAAGGCGCGCGCGCCGGCCATATTGCGGCCGTGGGTGGACGTTTTCGAACGGTAATCAGGCATTGGAACACTCCGGCTAATCGGCTGAATAAGGAAGGGAGTGAGCTTCTAGTGACGTCGTGTGCAAAAGGCAGTGACCGGATGCAGCGAAGAAACCGAACGATACGGGATCACCGTACGCCCAGCCTGAGCTCATAAACCCGCCGGGGGATGACTGGCGATGAATAGCGCTGATTCTACACCTGTGAGGGCGGGAGGGAATGGCGGGAAGTGGTGCTGCGGATTCATCGGTCTGATAACACTGATCTATCTGCAGGCAAACGCAACTGTGGGAGTGAGCTTGCTCACGAAGGTGGCGGTACATTCGCTAAAGCTTCAGCGGGTGCAACGCCGTCTTCGTGAGCAAGCTCACTCCCACAAGGATCAGTCGCCTACAGATCCGCGCGGGATCTGCATAAATGGGCGATCTCTTTACGCCACAGCCATCAGCTGTTCGGCAACAACCGGCAGGTGATGCTTTTGATGTAGCGCGTCTCTGGGATCGCAGGGTGGACCGGGTGGTCCGGGCCCTGGCCGCCGCGCTCGAGCAGCTGGATGTTGCGGTCAAGATGGCGGGCGCTGGTCAGCAGGATGTTTTGCAGATCGTCTTCCGGCAGGTGCATCGAGCAGGAAGCGCTGACTAGAATGCCGTCCTTGCTGAGCAGGCGCATGGCTTGCTCGTTCAGGCGGCGGTAGGCGCCTTCGCCGTTTTTCATGTCTTTCTTGCGTTTGATGAACGCGGGCGGGTCGGCGATGATCACGTCGAAACGCTCTTCAGCGGCTTTCAGCTCCTTCAGCGCTTCAAACACGTCGCCTTCGATGCAGGTGACCTTCTCCGCGAAGCCGTTCAGCGCTGCGTTACGCTCTACCCCGTCCAGCGCAAAGGCGGACGCATCCACGCAGAACACTTCGCTGGCGCCGAACGCACCGGCCTGAATGCCCCAGCCGCCGATGTAACTGAACAGGTCCAGCACACGCTTGCCCTTGGCGTAAGGCGCCAGGCGCGCGCGGTTCATGCGATGGTCGTAGAACCAGCCGGTCTTCTGGCCTTCCATCACCGGCGCTTCGAATTTCACGCCGTTCTCTTCCAGCGCGACCCACTCCGGCACCAGGCCGAACGCGGTTTCAACGTAGCGGTTCAGCCCTTCGGCGTCGCGCGCGGCGGAGTCGTTCTTCAGCAGAATGCCGCTCGGCTTGATCACTTGAATCAGCGCAGCCAGCACGTCGTCTTTCAGTTGCTCCATGGCGGCTGACGCCAGCTGCACCACCAGAATGTCGCCGAAACGATCGACTACCAGACCCGGCAGCAGGTCGGAGTCGCCATAGACCAGGCGATAAAACGGCTTGTCGAACAGACGCTCGCGCAGCGACAGGCAGACGTTCAGGCGATGAACGAGCAACGACTTGTCCAGTGGCAGCTTGACGTCGCGGGACAGCAACCGTGCGCAGATCAGGTTTTGCGGGCTCATCGCGACGATGCCCAGCGGCTTGCCACCCGCGGCTTCGAGAATGGCTTGAGCGCCAGGAGCAAAGCCGTTGAGCGGGGTGGCAGCGACGTCGATTTCGTTGCTGTAGACCCACAAATGACCGGCGCGCAGGCGGCGATCGGCGTTGGGCTTGAGGCGCAAGCTAGGCAGGGACATGACGTCGCTCCGGAAAAAAGAGCGGGAGTATAGCGCGTCAGCCGGCTGGCGGGCGCGCCGTGCTCTGTTACCGTCTGGCTGTCCGTCGGATCCGTTGAATCGTCATCCAGTTGTCGACGCATGGCCGCTAGGGGTTAGAATCGTGCCCTGACCCCGAGTGTGAAGTTATGTCCCAAGAGCTTACGTCCGAGCAGATCCAGCAGGCGTTACAAGGCATCAGCGTCCCGCCCCAGCCGCAAATCATGGTGGATTTGCAGATGGAGCAGTACATGCCCGACCCTGACCTGGGTGCCATCGCCCGGTTGATCGCCCAGGATCCGGGGCTTTCCGGCGCGCTGCTGAAAATCGTCAATTCCAGCCATTACGGCCTGAGCAATAAAATCGCTTCGATTCAGCGGGCGGTGAATCTGCTCGGCAGTCGCTCGGTCATCAACCTGATCAACGCGCAGTCGATCAAGGGCGAGATGAGTGACGAAACCATCGTCGTGCTCAACCGTTTCTGGGACACCGCCCAGGACGTTGCGATGACCAGTCTGACGATCGCCAAGCGCATCGGCTCACAAACCGTGGACGAATCCTACGCGCTGGGTCTGTTTCATGACTGCGGCGTGCCGCTGATGATCAAGCGTTTCCCCGATTACATGAGCGTGCTCGAAGAAGCGTATTCCAACGCCACCGCCGAGTGCCGCGTCGTCGACACCGAGAACAGGCTGCTGAACACCAACCACGCCGTTGTCGGTTATTTCACTGCCAAGTCCTGGCGTTTGCCTGAACATGTGAGCAACGCCATTGCCAATCACCACAACGCACTGGCGATTTTTCAGGACGACTCGGGTCGCAACGCGCCACTGAAAAACATGCTGGCCGTGCTGAAAATGGCCGAGCATGTGTGCGAATCTCACCGCGTCCTGGGCAACGAGCCCGTCGACCACGAGTGGAACAGCATTGGTCCTCTGGTGCTCGACTACGTCGGCTTCTCTGACTATGACTTCGAAAACCTCAAAGAAAGTATTCGTGAGCTGAGTGCGCACTGACCCTGCGCACCTGATCTTACCCTTCATCGAGCGGCCCCATGCCTGAATTACCTGAAGTCGAAACCACTCGTCGGGGCATCGCACCGCATCTGGTGGGCCAGCGCGTCAGCCGGGTGATCGTGCGCGATCGTCGCCTGCGCTGGCCGATCCCCGAAGACCTCGACGTGCGCCTGTCGGGGCAGAAAATCGTGGCCGTCGAGCGCCGCGCCAAGTATCTGCTGATCCAGGCGGAGGTCGGCACCTTGATCAGCCACCTCGGCATGTCGGGCAATCTGCGCCTGGTGGATGCCGGTCTGCCGCCGCTCAAGCATGAGCACGTCGACATCGAACTTGAGTCCGGCCTGGCCTTGCGCTACACCGACCCCCGTCGTTTCGGCGCCATGCTCTGGAGCCTGGATCCGCTCAACCACGAGCTGCTCGCGCGCCTGGGGCCGGAACCGCTGACCGAGGTGTTTGATGGTTTGCGTCTGTTCGAGCTGTCTCGCGGCCGGGCGATGGCAGTCAAGCCGTTCATTATGGACAACGCAATCGTGGTGGGCGTCGGCAACATCTATGCGACCGAAGCCCTGTTTGCCGCCGGAATCGATCCGCGCCGTGCCGCCGGGAGCGTTTCCAAGGCGCGCTATATAAAGCTGGCGATTGAAATCAAACGCATCCTGGCCGCCGCCATCGAGCGAGGCGGGACGACGCTGCGGGATTTCATCGGCGGGGACGGCCAGCCCGGCTACTTCCAGCAGGAACTGTTCGCGTACGGCCGCGGCGAGCAGCCGTGCAAGGTCTGCGGGACCACGCTGCGAGAAGTGAAGCTGGGTCAGCGGGCCAGCGTTTACTGCCCGAAGTGCCAGAAATAATTCCCGGCGGCGACAGGAAGTACTGACCGCCGCTTGATCGCCAGGGTTTGTCCGACGTCTCCTACAGGGCGTGTGTCGTCAGTGAGACACGCCGCCCCTTGCGTAAGCCCGCGCCCTGTTTATAGTGAACAGCTTCATATCTGCCTTAGCCTGAAGGACCATGCCATGAGCCCGTTTCGCATGCTTGCTGCCACGTTGGCCGTGTTCTTCGGCTTGCAATTCACGCCTGCGCTGGCTCAGGACGCGACAGGCAGTGGTGATCCCGTCTACGAAATCGAAAGCCCTCCTGCCTACGCGATGATCGGCGACCTGCTGATTGCGCGGCCGATTCTCATCGTTGCCACCGTCATTGGCGCCGGGTTGTTTGTGGTTGCATTGCCGTTTACCGCCGCCGGTGGCGGCATTGGCCGCACCGGCAAGGCGCTGGTCGTGGATCCGGGCAAGGCGGCATTTGTCCGCTGCCTGGGTTGCACCGGCGATGGTTACGGCAAGCAGGACTGATCGGCGCAGGCGCGCATCAGCTTCAGCGCGCCATCGGGTTTGAATATCGTCGAAACGCCAATGCCGCGTGGATCACTGGCCGCTTCAACCCGGCCACTGTTCTTGTGCCACAACAACACCTGCTGGTTGCCAAAATCCTTCGCCGTCTCTTTCAGCGTGTAACCGCGCTCGCGCAGGTCAGCCAGTTCCTGCTCCGTGAAAGTCCCAGGCTCGTACTCGACCACATCTGGCGTATGCTGGTGGTGATAGCGCGGCGTTGATGCCCAGTTGGCAATCGGCTGATCATCCAGGTATTGCAGTATCGACAGCAGCACCATGCTGGGGATACGGCTGCCGCCCGGGGTGCCGAAGGCTGCGAGGGACTGCGGGCCTTCTATGAAACTCGGGCTCATGCTGGAGAGGGGCCGCTTGCCCGGCTCAATGGCGTTGGCGTGACCGCCTGCCGCCGCCGAGGTGCTTTGGCCTTTGGGGTCGATGGCAAAGTCGTCCATTTCATCGTTGAGGATGATCCCGGTGCCAGGCACGGTGAACGCGGAGCCGAAGGGCAGATTCAGCGAGAGTGTCGCCGTGACGGCGTTGCCCTCGTTATCCAGGACCGCGAAATGGCTGGTGTTATCGCCCTCACGCCAGCGCGGGGCGGGTGGCAGGATGTTGTTGGGCGTGGCGCGGTGGGGGTCGATGCTGGTGGTGAGTTGCAGCAGGTAGTCGGGGGAGAGCAGTTGAGCCACCGGATTGGGCACGAAGTCAGGGTCCCCCAGCAATACGCGATCACGGTAAGCGCGGCGCAGTGCCTCGATCACCAAGTGCGCCCGCTGGATTTTCCCTGACTCCCGCCACGGCAGTTGTTGCAGCATGAACAGGCTTTGCGCCAGAGCGATGCCACCTGCCGAGGGCGGAGGTGCGCTGATCAGCTCCCGTTGATGGGCCATCTGAACGCGCAGAGGCGTGCGCGTGACGACTTCATATTCTTCGAAATCGTGGTAATTCCAGATGCCCCCTGCGCGGCGAACGCCGCTGACCATCGCCTGCGCCACCAGACCGCTGTAGAACCCTGCGCGGCCATTGTCGGCAAGGCGCTCCAGCGTCTGCGCCAGTTCCGGCTGGGTGATGACGTCACCCAGATTTGGCACATCGTTGTTGCGCAGAAACAGGCGCGCACTCTCCTTGTCATTACGCAGCGCGAACAGCCGCCAACTGGCGCGTTCGCGATAAACACTGTCCACTTTGAAACCGCGATAGGCGACCCGGATTGCCGGCGCGAGTGAAATCGAAAGCGGCAATCGGCCATAGCGTTCGGCGAGTTCGACCAGCGCAGCGGGAAGCCCGGGAATCGCGGCCGCCAGAGGTCCGTTGAGGGACAGGTCCGGCTGGAGGATGCCTTTGCGGTGGAACATTTTGGGTTTGGATTTGAGCGGCGCCTTTTCGCGCGCGTCGAGAAACTGATACTGAACGGGGTCGCCGGATTGGCGCAGCAGGAAAAACCCGCCGCCGCCGAGGCCCGACCCGTAGGGCTCCACAACGGCGAGGGTCGCGCTGATGGCGATTGCGGCATCGAATGCGTTGCCGCCGTCGACCAGGATTTCCTGACCGGCGGCCGTCGCAATGGGGTGCGGACTGGCAATGGCGGCCTGATCAGGGTGATCGGGGCTGGCCTGGGCCGAAAAAACCCACAGCAGAAACACTGCGCCTGACAAAACAGGTATCCGTTCCAGCATAGAGATCATGCGTATCTCGCTCAATTCAACAGGCGTTAAGCCAGTGTCTTCGGCGAAAGCACGTATGCCGACAGGATATGCGTTCGGTTATGCCTTGCTTGTGATCAGGTTGTACTTGGCCATGAGCTCGTCCTTGCTCTCCACGTGGTTTTCGTCCAGCGGGATGCAGTCCACAGGGCAGACTTGCTGGCACTGCGGCTCGTCATAGTGACCCACGCATTCGGTGCACAGGTTGGGATTGATCACGTAGATCTCTTCACCCTGGGAAATCGCTTCGTTCGGGCACTCGGGTTCGCAGACGTCGCAGTTGATGCAGTCGTCGGTGATGATCAGGGACATGGATACTCCTGCCACGGTCGACACCGGGGCATATCAAAACGAATGCGGCGGATTGTGCCGCATTAGCGCTCGGTATGCACCTCGCCTCGACGCAAGGCCTCAGGCTTTTTTGAAGCGTTCGCTCAGCGCCTGGGCCACGGCGGGGTGTACGAATTTGGTGATATCACCACCTAACGCTGCGATTTCCCTGACCAGCGTAGATGAAATGAACGAATAGCGTTCGGACGGCGTAAGAAAAAGACTTTCGATGTCCGGGGCCAGTTGCTTGTTCATGTTGGCGAGCTGAAATTCGTACTCGAAATCCGACACCGCACGCAGGCCGCGCAGCAGGATGTTGGCGTTCTGTTCCTGGGCGAAGTGTGCCAGCAGTGTCGAGAATCCTACGACCTCCACGTTGTGCAGGTGTTTGGTCGCTTCGCGGGCAAGCGCAACCCGTTGCTCCAGCGGAAACAGGGGATTTTTCTTGGGGCTGGCGGCGACGGCAATGACCACTTGATCGAACAGGCGCGAAGCGCGCTCGACCAGATCGCCATGACCCTTGGTGATAGGGTCGAAGGTGCCGGGGTACAACACTCGGTTCATCGCGTCGTCCTGGTCGGAGTTCGTTGGGGACTGGATGGTAGCGCAGCACGCTGAGCCGGCCAAGTCGCGCAAGTCTGGAGTGGGCCTGCCGGCGTGATAACCCTTGGTTTTACGGCGTGACGCCAAATGCCTTCCCGGCGAAAGCCAGTCCTGCAATGTTCCACAGCCATCCCCGCCGACTGCATGCGGTCTCATAGTGGGACCGGCTTCAGCCGGGAATAGGCCGGTGTGGGCGCCATTAGATTTGCGGCGTGACGCCAAATGCATTCCCGGCTAAGCCGGCCCCAGAATGTTCCACAGCCAGTCCTGCGGGGCGCGTTGTGTCGGTGTGAATTCGCACACGCATCAGCGCACGAACAGTCGCTGAATCAATTTCTGGATCGCCTTTCCATAGGGCGGGTAGATCAGGCGTGCGGCGTTGAAGCGTTGTTTGATCAGCACGCCTTTGGCATGACTGAACGTCAGAAACCCTTCGTGCCCGTGGTAATGGCCCATGCCCGACGCGCCGATGCCGCCGAAAGGCAAGTCGTCCTGAGCGACATGCAGCAGGGTGTCATTCAGGCAGACGCCGCCCGAATGCGTCTGCTCCAGCACGCGGTTCTGTTCATGTCGGTCGTAGCCGAAGTAGTACAGCGCCAGTGGCCTTGGGCGTTGATTGATGTAGGCGAACGCGTGCTCGATGTGGTCATAGGGCACGATCGGCAGCAGCGGTCCGAAGATCTCGTCCTGCATGATCAGCATGTCGTCGCTCACATCCAGAATCAGGCTGAACGGCATTCTGCGGTCCTGCCCCTCGGCGAACAGCTGAACCACCCTGGCACCCTTGGTTTGCGCGTCGGCGAGATACGAATTCAGCCGTGCGACATGCCGCTGATTGATGATTGCGGTGTAGTCCGGGTTGTCGGCCAGCGTGGGATAAAAACGCATGACCGCTTCCCTGTAGGATTCGACGAATTCGTCAACGCGATCCCTGGGCACCAGCACGTAGTCGGGCGCTACGCAGGTTTGTCCGGCGTTGAGGCTTTTGCCGAAAGCGATGCGTTCGGCGGCGGCCTTGAGCGGGATGTCGCGGGACACGATGGCGGGGGATTTACCGCCCAGCTCCAGCGTCACGGGCGTGAGGTTTTCCGCCGCCGCGCGCATGACATGCCGCCCGACGCTGGTGGCGCCCGTGAACAATAAGTGATCAAACGGTAACCTCGAAAAGGCCGCGCCGACCTCCGCCTCGCCCAGCACAACCCCGACGTGATCCTCCGCAAACACTCGTGCCAGCAGGCTTTTTAGCAAAGCGCCGGTGGCGGGCGTGGATTCGCTGAGCTTGAGCATCACGCGGTTACCCGCCGCCAACGCGCCCACCAGCGGCCCGATGGCCAGATACAGCGGGTAATTCCACGGCACCACCACGCCAATCACGCCTAATGGCTGGTAAACGACTTTCGCGCTCGCGGGCTGGAACGCCAGGCCGACGCTTCGGCGGGAAGGCCGCATCCATTGCTTCAAATGACGCTGGGCATGGCGGATGTTGTGCAGGCAGGGCATCAGCTCGGCGAGGAGCGTTTCATCGGCGCTGCGGTGGCTGAAATCAGCGCTGATCGCGTCAATGATCGCCTGACGCTCGGTGCTGAGCAGCCCGTGCAGGCGGTCGAGCCATTGCTTGCGTTCTTGCAGCGTCGGCATCGGATTGGCGGCGAATGCGCGACGTTGTTCGTCGAATACCTGCTCCAGGCTGCTGCGAAAGGGAGGGGCATCGTCTGCATAGGGCAGAAGCTTGGATTCGACGGGCATCGCAGCAGTCCTTATTAACGTTATGCAGGGGTTTTTAGAGTCATTGCTCTACGAAGTCAACGGTCCTTGCATTCGCTCCCAGGCGCACGCCAGACTGTCCCGGCTAAAACTGAACTGCCGCCCCTGCACCACCCGACACGGAGTCTCAATGCGCACGGACTATCTGGCGTTTTTCATTTCCCTGTTTCTCTCCCGCCTCGCCGATCAGGTTCTGCTGTTTCTGGTGCCGCTGATTGTCTTTCAAACCACCAACAGCGCGTCTCTGGCGGGGCTGGCGTTCTTCGTCGAGACATTGCCGCGCTTCCTTGCATTCCCGATTTGCGGCGCGCTGTGCGACAAATACTCGCCCATCCGGTTGCTGCACATCAGCCAGATCTACCGCGCATTGATCTGTCTGGTCGCGATGGGGCTGTACGGCCTGTTTGGCGGCATCGGCTGGCTGATCGGGCTGTCGGCGATCTGCGGCGTCCTGACCACCCAGGGGATCATGGCCCGGGAAGTGGTGATGCCGCATATTTTCCCGGATTACCGCTACGGCAAGACGCTCTCCTACTCTCAGATCGCCGACCAGACCGGCCTGGTGCTCGGGCCTTTGCTGGCCGCGCTGGCCCTGGAAATCTGTCCGTGGTGGGGCGTCGTGATGGGTGTGGCGCTGGTGTTCGTTGCGGCGGATCTCGCCATGGGCGTCTGGCAACGCAAGAGCGACGTCACGCTGGAGCGCTTTGATCAGCACGCAGGCCGCTGGACCCAGCCACTGAAAATCGCCTTCGGACACATCTTCCGACTGGCCGAGCTGAAGAAGATCATTTTGCTGGCGGTCGGCGTTAACCTGATCGTCGGCGTCACCCTGGCCAGCTCGGCGGCCATGGTGATCGGCTCGTTTGGCGAGAGCAAAGATTTCTACGCCGGTCTGCAGGCGGCGGGCGCCTTGCTGACCATCGCGATTCTGTTTGTTCTGGCCCGGGTCAGCCTGCCGCTGAAACTGCTCGGTGTGATGTCATACATCGCCTTGCTGCTGGGCGCATTCATTACCGCCACAAGTGCGTCATCCGAGGTCTACCTTGTCGGCTTTCTGCTGATCGTCGGCTTCGACAAGATGTTCAACGTCTACATGCGCAGCATTCGTCAGCGGGTCATTCCGGCGCGGGACTTCGGCAAGACCGTCGGCGTCATCACGCTGCTGAACAACCTGTCGCAACCACTGGCCGGGTTACTGGTGGGAGTGCTGACGGCGCCGATCGGTCTGCGCGGCGTCATTTTAATCAACGTGCTGGCGGCAGCCGTGCTCGGTGTTGGCGTCGCAGCGGTGGTTCGGCTCAGGGTGGCAACGGCCGTGGAGCGATGAAGTCTGCAACGGATCCGACGCTTGCGTTAAGATCCGGCACATCCCTGTTACGTTTCGACGTTCGAGTTGAACATGGCGCCGCGCATCAAAACCGTACGCATCAAAACCGTACGCATCAACACCCGTGAACGCATCGTGCACAGCAGCCTGGAGCTGTTCAATCAGCAGGGCGAGCGCAGCGTCAGCACCAATCACATCGCTGCGCACATGGAAATGTCGCCCGGCAATCTGTACTACCACTTCCCCAACAAGCAGGCGATCATCGCCGAGTTGTTCACCGAATACGAAACGCTGGTCGACAGCTTTCTTCACCCGCCCAAGGGCCGTCTGCCGGGTGTCGAAGACAAACGCCATTACCTGATGGCGATCATCGACGGCATGTGGCGCTACCGTTTTCTGCACCGCGACCTCGAGCACCTGCTTGAAACCGATCCCGAGCTGGCAGTGCGTTACCGACGCTTTTCCCAACACTGCCTGATCAAGGCGATGTCCATTTACAGCGGCTTTGTCGACGCGCAGATTCTGAGCATGGACAAGGTCCAGATCGAATCGCTGACGCTCAATGCGTGGATCATCCTCACGTCTTGGGTGCGTTTTCTGTGCACCACCCGGGAAAACGCCGCTCACCTGAATGAGGACGCGATACGTCGCGGCGTTTATCAGGTGCTGATGCTGGAACTGGCCTACGTCACGCCCCAGGCGCGGGAAGCAGTGAATACGCTGTGCGCGGAGTTTTACGTGCCGTTGGCCAAGGCACTGGAAGACGCTGGCTAACTCGGCCCGGTCGTCTCACTCGATTGTCATATCGCCCTTTTTTACTGCCTGCAGGAGCCTGTCATGTCCATCGCGCAATTGATCAGCCCGCAACAATTGTCAGAACGCCTGACCCAGCCCGGGCTTGTGATACTGGATTGTCGTTCGTCGCTGGACGATCTGGACTACGGCCAGCGCAGCTACGCAGAGGGCCATATCGAAGGAGCTTCTTACGCTGACTTGCTCAATGATCTCAGTGGTGCCATCACCAAGGGTGTGACCGGTCGCCACCCGCTGCCGGATCCGCAGACACTGATCGAGCGCTTGCGGTTCTGGGGTGTGAACAACCACAGCGACATCGTGCTTTACGACGATGGCCCGGGTGCGTATGCCGCCCGAGCCTGGTGGTTGCTGGCGTGGCTGGGCAAGCGCGACGGCGTGTATGTGCTCGATGGCGGGCTCAAGGCCTGGCATGGGGCGGGTCTGCCGCTGAGTCTTGATCCGCCGCACCAACCCGAGGGTTCATTCGACGGCGTGCCAGATGAATCGATGGTGCTGACGGCCGAGCAACTGCAGGCCCGCATCGGCGATCCCGCCATGACGCTGATTGACGCACGTGCCCCCGCGCGGTTCCGGGGTGAGGTCGAGCCCATCGACCCTATTGCGGGGCACATTCCGAGCGCACAGTGCGCGGCATTCACCGACAACCTCGGGCCGGATGGCCGCTTTCTCCCGGCAGAGCAATTGAAGCAGCGCTTCGCCGAGGCACTACAAGGCCGTCCTGCCCATGCGCTCGTCGCCTATTGCGGTTCCGGCGTGACGGCCTGTCACAACCTGTTTGCCTTGGCCCTCGCCGGGTATCCGTTGGGGGCGCTGTACGCGGGATCGTGGAGCGAATGGATCAACGACCCGCAGCGGGGCGTCGCGACCGGGGACTAAAGTGGCGACGTAGGTGCCTCACATCTGGCCCATCGCCCAGCGCAGCAAGAAGAACACCAGCAATCCGCCGCCAATGGTCGCCAAAAGGTTACGGCTGAATGCCGCAATGCCAATCGACACGATCCCGGCCAGCAAGTAGGCGTTGTCCAGGGACAACTGCCAGTGCGCGCCGTCGGGCAGCAACATGCCAGGGACGACGATGGCGGTCAGCACGGCGGTGGGTACGTAATGCAGGCCTTGGCGCACCAGCGGCGGGAAACGCAGGTTCGGCCAGGCGAACAGGCTGTAGCGCATCAGAAAAGTGATCGCCGCCATGCCCAGAATCAGCCACCAGTACGTCATGGGCGCACCTCGTTCGGGGTCATGTCGTCCAGCCTTGCCGCTTGCCTTCTCTCCAGAAACACCCCCGCCGCGATGCCACTGAACGCTGCGGCCATGAGCCCCAGCTTGTAGGGCCATGACCATGTCAGCAGGGCAACCGCGCCAGCGACCAGCGCGGCGGCGATCTGCGGTTGGTTGCGCAGCAGGGGCACGACGATGCCGATGAAGGTTGCCAACATCGCGAACTCCAGGCCCCAACTGGCCATGTCGGGAAAAGCCTGACCAAACAGCACGCCCACCAGCGAGCTGCTTACCCAGCAGGCATACAGCGAGCTCGCCACGCCCAGCCAGTACCAATGCGCGAGCGGCGTCCGGCCGTGGACCAGGTAGTGGCGTTGAACAATGGCGAAAGTTTCGTCCGTCAGCCAGAACGCCAGCAGCAGTCGCCAGCGCTGGGGCAGCCCCTGAACCTGTGGCTGCAGGGTGGCGCTGTACAGCACGTGGCGCAAATTGACGATGAACGTGGTCAGCAGAATCACCACCGCGCCGGCCCCGGCGCCCATCAGGCTGATGACGATAAACTGCGCCGATCCTGCGTAAACGAACATCGACATGCCGACCGCCTGCCACAGGGTCAGCCCACCCACACCGGCGAGGGTGCCGAAGATAATGCCGAATGGGGCAATGCCAACCAGCATCGGCACGCTGTCGCGAAGGCCGCGGACGAAGAATTGATGACGGGACATGGTTTTTCTCCTTATGCCCCGGATGGTAAGCGGGTGGCGCACACGTGTCTTGAACGATCGTGCAGGCGTTAGCGGCTTGGCTGCGTGCCATGGACGTCCGTCAACCACGCCGGAATCCGTTGCTCCAGGTAATACGTCGGCTTTCTAATCGTGCCGCCCACAAAACCCACGTGCCCGCCTTTTTTCTGCAGGTCGAATTCGGTACTGGGCGAAAGCTCCGAGCCTTCAGGCAGGCTGTGCTTGAACACGAACGGGTCGTCCAGGGATTGAATCAGCAGCGTTGGCGTGCGGATGGCGCCGAGGAAGTACCGACTGGAGGCGCGCCGGTAGTAATCATGGGCGTCCACGAATCCATTGAGCGGCGCTGTCACGCGCCCGTCGAAATCCCAGAACGTGCGCATGTCTTTCAGCGAGCCCAGTGCCGCCAGTTCTGCCAGCCCGTCACTGAGGCCTTCGTGCTGAAAGCGTCGCTGCTTGTCCTTGATGTAGCCGACCATCTCGCGCATGAAGTGCCGCTGGTAAACCCTGGAAAACCCCAGCCCGATCCGGTCGGCGCACTCGTCCAGTCGAAACGGCACCGACACCGCCGCAGCCCCCTGCAGGTGGCTGTCGAACCCGGTTTCGCCAAGGTGCTTGAGCAAAATGTTGCCGCCGAGGGAATACCCGACCGCGTAAAGCGGCGCCAACGGTCGAGCCTTGTGCAGATGATCGATCACGGCGGCAAGGTCTTCGCTGGCGCCGGAGTGATAGCTACGGGGCAACAGGTTCGGCTCCCCTGAACAACCTCGCCAGTTCAGGGCAACACTGGCCCAGCCGCGTTTTTCCATGGCGTGCTGCAGCCCGGCGACATAGGGGGAGTTGGACGAGCCGGTCAGACCGTGCAGCACCAGCACGATCGGCACAGTGGCGTCGTGCGGGCCGTGCCAGTCCATGTCGAGGAAATCACCGTCTTCCAGCCAGATGCGCTCGCGCCGACGCTCGAGGTGAGTGGTCGGCCGCCAGAGCGGTCCCCACAGGGTCTGCAAGTGCGGGTTGCCCAGGCCGAATGCCGGGACAAACCCGGGAAGGTCAGCTCGCGACGGCACTGCGTTCCCACACCGCGTAGTGAACCTGACCGGCTTTCTTTTCACGGTGCAGGCGCCAGTTGGCGGGCATGCCCAGCGTCGACGGCGCGGTTTCGCTTTCGGTGTAGATCCACGCGCTGTCCGCCAGCCAGTTGCGCTCTTCCAGCAGCGTGCAGGCAGGCATCAGCAAGTCCTGGTGGAACGGCGGGTCGAGGAACACCACGTCGAACTGTTCGGCCGGCTGGGTCTCCAGATGACGGAGCGCGTCGCCGGTAGCGGTTTTGCCGACGGTGCAACGCAGCGTGCCGAGGTGTTCGCGCAGGCTGGAGATCGCCATCGAGTTGGTATCCAGCGCCAGACCCATGCTGGCGCCGCGGGACAGGGCTTCGAGGTACAGCGCGCCACTGCCGGCGAACGGATCGAGCACGCGCGCGCCCTCGATGTACGGGGCCAGCCAGTTGAACAGGGTTTCCCGCACACGGTCCGGCGTCGGACGCAGACCGGGGGCGTCAGGGAAACTCAGACGGCGACTGCGCCATTCGCCGCCGATGATCCGCAGTTGGCCCAGGCCCGTGTGGATTTTGTGCCCTTTGTGGATACGCGGCGGCTTGGAAGTCGAGGTCATCAGTGCTCCGGAACACCGAGCGGTTGCTCGGCGGGTTTGTCAGTAGGGGGTGGCAGTGGCTTCTGCGGGACGGTCGGACCTGCGGTCACGATCACCAGCTTGTCGGCGTCCAGATGTTTGTTCATCACGGTCTTGATCTGCTCGACCGTGACGCTCTGGGACTGCGTCATGAAATCTTCGAGGTAGGTCAGCGGCAGATTATAGAAGCCGACTGCGCCCAGTTGGCCAACGATGGCCGCATTGCTGGCAGTCGCCAGTGGAAAGCTGCCGGCCAGTTCGCGCTTGGCATCATCGAGCTCTTTTTGGGTCGGGCCGTTGGCAAGGAATTCACGGGTGATGTCCTTCACCAGCTTGAGGGTGTTTTCGCTGAGTTCGGCCCGGGTCTGCAGGCTGATCATGAACGGACCTTGTGCCTGCATCGGCGTAAAGCCCGAAGAGACGCCGTAGGTCAGGCCACGTTTTTCCCTCACTTCGGTCATCAGACGGCTGCCGAAGCCGCCGCCACCGAGGATCGAGTTGCCCAGTGACAGGGCCGCGTAATCAGGATCGCCGCGAGTGATGCCCAGTTCAGCCAGCATCAGGTGCGTCTGCTTGGACGGAAACTCGATGTGAGTCTCACTCGGCTTGGGTTCGGTGGGTGCGACGGTTGGTGCCAGCGCCGGGCCTTTGGGGAGCGCAGCGGAAACTTGCGCCGCGACCGCTTCGGCTTCCGTTCGCGTCAGGTCTCCGGCCAGCGCAATCACTGCATTGCCAGCGGCGTAGGCCTTGGCATGGAAGGCCTTCAGTTGAGCCAAGGTCAGAGGCGCGATGCTTTTGGCCGTGCCCATGCTCGGATGCGCGTAGGGATGATCGCCGTACAACCGCTTGAACAGCTCATCGCCTGCGAGCTTGCCCGGGTTCTGCTTTTGATATTCGAAGCTCGCCAGCAGCTGATTTTTGATCCGCGCCAGCGAGTCCGCCGGGAAGGTCGGTTTGCCCACCACCTCGGCAAACAGTTTCAACGCAGGCTCGCGTTTGTCAGCGGCGCTCAGGCTGCGCAGCGAAGCGATCGCCATGTCGCGATAGGATCCGTTGCCGAAATCAGCGCCCAGCCCTTCGAAACCTTCGGCGATGGCGCTGACGTTCTTGCCTTTGACGCCCTCGTTGAGCATCGCGTTGGTGACCAGCGCAATACCAGGATTGGCGCCGTCCTGGCTGCTGCCGGCCGCGAACAGCAGGCGCATGTCGAACATCGGCAGTTCATGGGCTTCGACGAAGAGCACGCGAGCGCCTTCGGCGGTATTCCACGACTGGATGTTCAGCGAGCGGCGAGCCGGCGCTTTACCGTCCAGCTCTTTCAGGGATTCCAGCGTGTTGGCGGCCTTATCGATGGCTTTCGGGGCTTCGGCGGCGGTCTCTGCCATCGCCGATGCCGCACCGAACAGACCAAAGGTTACGGCAAGTGCGAAGGAGCAGGCCCGCGTTCGCGCAAAGCGGGATTCGTTGCGCTGGTTCATTGGGCTTTCTCCTCAGGCAAAACATGCGCAACGGCGAGGCGCTCGCGGGTGAAGTACGTACAGGCGGCTTTCTGGATGTCTTCCGGCGTCACGCTTTGCAGCGCGGCCAGTTCCTGATCGATGAGTTTCCAGGACAGGCCCACTGTTTCCAGTTCGCCAATGGTGCTGGCCTGACTGGTGATGGAATCGCGCTCGTAGACCAATCCGGCGATCACCTGGGCCCGGACCCGCTCCAGCTCTTCCTTGGCGGGCGGCTTGGTTTTCAGCTCGTCGAGCAGGCGCCAGATGCCGGCTTCAGCGTCGGCGAGGGTTTTCTTCTTTTGCTGATTGGGCGTGGCGCTGATGGTGAACAGGCTGTCGCCGCGGGTGTAGGCGTCGTAATCGGATGAGGCGCCGGTTACCAGCTCTTCGCCACGCTCCAGGCGGGTCGGGATGCGCGCACTATAGCCGCCGTCGAGCAAGGCCGAAATCAGGCGCAGTGCGTTGACTGACTGTGGATCGGGGGCGGTGGCCAGGCTCGGCACATTGAAGCCATACATCAGGCTCGGCATCTGCGTGGCGACATGCACGGTGATCTGGCGCAGGCCGGGCTCGGCAAGCTCCAGCGGTTTTTTCGACGGCGGTACGTCGCGGCGTGGCACCGGGCCGAAGAAGCGCTCAGCCAGGGCTTTTACTTCATCAGGCTTCACGTCACCGACCACCACCAGCGTGGCGTTGTTGGGGACGTACCAGGATTCATACCAGTGGCGCAGCTCCTCGACCTTCATGCGCTCAAGGTCCGCCATCCAGCCGATGGTGGGCGTGTGGTAGCCGCTGGCGGGGTAGGCGATGGCCTTGAAGCGCTCGTAGGCCTTGGCGTTCGGCTTGTCATCGGTGCGCAGGCGGCGCTCTTCCTTGATGACTTCGATCTCCCGGGCGAACTCTTCAGGGGGCAGGCGCAGGGTGGCCATGCGGTCGGCTTCCAGTTCGAAGGCAACAGCCAGTCGATCACGGGCCAGCACTTGGTAATAAGCGGTGTAATCATCGCTGGTGAAGGCGTTCTCTTCAGCGCCCAGGTCGCGCAGGATCAGCGATGCTTCGCCCGGACCTGCCTTGGAGCTGCCCTTGAACATCATGTGTTCCAGCGCGTGGGAAAGGCCCGTCTGGCCAGGCGTCTCGTAACTGGAGCCGACCTTGTACCAGACCTGTGAAACCACGACCGGCGCGCGGTGATCTTCACGGACGACGACCTTCAGGCCGTTGTCCAGCGTGAATTCGGTGGTGGGTTGTGGGTCGGCAGCCGATGCGGCGAAGGGCAAACAGATTGTGCTGAGCAGCAGGCCTGCGGCACAGCGGGCTAGAGCATTCATTCGTGATTTGAACCTTGGAGACGGCCTGCTTAGCGTCAGCGGGCGCGGGGGTGTTAGGATAGCGGCCAGTTTGCCTGACGACTATGGCTAAGATGTCCGAGCCGTAAACAGACCTTGTAAGACCTGGCCCGAATTCGCGGGTAGGACGGCCTGGCGACGGTCCGCTTATTTGACGTGGGCAACCTATGAACAAGCGGACATAAAAGCAGTCTGTTTCGCATACAGAATTTTTCAGAGGCGCCGCTCTGGCGCGTCGTTACCGTGAGATAGCCGTCCTCCATGTTTGGTTCCAACGACGACAAGAAGACCCCAGCCCCTGCTGGCGAGAAGAAAGGCCTGTTCGGATGGCTGCGCAAAAAGCCGCAGGAAGCCACTCCAGAACCGCCTCAGAATGCCCCCGCCCCCGCGCCAGAATCCGTGCCCGATCAGGCGCCGGCTGTTGCTGAGCAGATCAACGCCCCGGTCATCCCGGCCGAGCGCGCGCCGCAACCCACGTCGCAGCCCTTGCCACACACAGCGACGACTGAAGCGCTTTCGGCCCCGGTCGACGATCCTTGGCTTCACCTGCCTGTTGCTGAAGAGCCAGTCGCTTTCACCGATGAGCGCGAGCCTCACGTTACGCCGCCCATCCCGGTTCACACCGAGTCCAACGTGGAATCTGCAGCCGCTCCCTTGGCTGAAGTCCCCGCTCAACCGGCGCTCATCGACACCACCTCATTCGAAGTGGCTCCGTCTGTTGAGCCGACCCCGGTCGCGCTGCCTGATCCGGTGTCTGGCAATGATCTCCCGTCGCTGGCGCCGCCGCTGACGACAGCGCCGATGGTTCCAGCCGCAGCTGCCGTGCCCGTTCTTGAAACCAACGTGCCGCCTGTCCCGTTCGAAGGATCCGCCGCACCCAAGCAGCCTGGTTTCTTCGCGCGCCTGAAGCAGGGCCTGTCGAAAACCAGCGCCAGCCTCGGCGAAGGCATGGCCAGCCTGTTCCTCGGCAAAAAAGCCATCGACGACGACATGCTCGACGAGCTGGAAACCCGGCTGTTGACCGCCGACGTCGGCGTGGAAGCAACGTCGGCGATCGTGCGCAACTTGACGCAGAAAGTAGCGCGCAAGCAGCTCACCGACAGCGATGCGCTGTACAAGTCGCTGCAGAACGAGCTGACTGAAATGCTCAAGCCGGTGGAAGCTCCGCTGGTCATCACTTCGCAGCACAAGCCTTTCGTGATTCTGGTTGTTGGCGTCAACGGCGCGGGTAAAACCACCACCATTGGCAAGCTCGCCAAGAAGCTTCAGCTGGAAGGCAAGAAAGTCATGCTGGCGGCAGGCGACACCTTCCGCGCCGCAGCCGTTGAGCAGCTGCAGGTCTGGGGCGAGCGCAACAAGATCCCGGTCATTGCCCAGCACACGGGCGCGGATTCCGCTTCGGTGATTTTTGATGCCGTTCAGGCCGCCAAGGCACGCGGCATCGACGTGCTGATCGCCGACACGGCGGGCCGCCTGCACACCAAAGACAACCTGATGGAAGAGTTGAAGAAGGTTCGCCGCGTGATCGGCAAGCTCGACGCCGACGCGCCCCACGAAGTGCTTCTGGTGCTGGACGCCGGTACGGGCCAGAACGCGATCAACCAGGCCAAGCAGTTCAACCAGACCGTCCAGCTCACCGGCCTTGCGCTGACCAAGCTCGACGGCACGGCCAAGGGCGGCGTGATCTTTGCGCTGGCCAAGCAGTTCGGCCTGCCGATTCGCTACATCGGTGTCGGCGAAGGCATCGACGATCTGCGCACCTTCGAAGCCGAGCCGTTCGTCCAAGCCCTATTCGCCGAGCGGGAGCGCCCATGATTCGTTTCGAACAGGTCGGTAAACGCTATCCGAACGGACACGTCGGCTTGCATGAGCTGAGCTTTCGAGTACGTCGTGGCGAATTTCTGTTTGTGACCGGTCACTCCGGAGCGGGCAAAAGTACCTTGCTGCGCCTGCTGCTGGCGATGGAGCGTCCTACCACGGGCAAGCTGTTGCTGGCGGGTCAGGACCTGGGCCAGATCAGCACCGCGCAGATTCCTTTTCTGCGTCGTCAGATCGGCGTCGTGTTCCAGAACCACCAATTGCTGTTTGATCGCACGGTGTTCAATAACGTCGCGCTGCCCCTGCAGATCCTTGGCCTGTCCAAGACCGAAGTGGTCAAGCGCGTCGACTCGGCGCTTGAGCGCGTTGCGTTATCGGACAAAGCCGAGCTGTACCCGGGCGATTTGTCCACCGGTCAGCAACAGCGCGTGGGCATCGCCCGCGCCATCGTTCACCGCCCGGCCCTGCTGCTGGCGGACGAACCCACCGGTAACCTCGACCCGCGACTGGCAGCTGAAATCATGGGTGTGTTCGAAGACATCAACCGATTGGGCACCAGCGTGCTGATTGCAAGTCATGACCTCGCATTGATCGCGCGGATGCGCCATCGCATGCTGACGTTGCAACGCGGCCGACTGATCGGCGACGGGGAGGCTGGCGTATGAGTGCCACTCGCAGTCCCAAGGTGTCCGAACGCGTAGCGCCCAAAGCTTCAGACCCGGCGCCGCAAAAGAAAAAGAAACGCGATGACGACGATGGCCCGAGTTTCGGCGAGTTGTTCAATGCCTGGATCGAGGCCCACCGTTCAAGCCTGCTAGACAGCCTGCGCCGTCTCGGCAAGCAGCCCATTGGCAGCTTTTTTACCTGTCTGGTGATGGCCATTGCGCTGAGTTTGCCGATGGGCTTGTCGTTGTTGCTGAGCAATGTCGAGCGCCTGGGCGGATCCTGGCAGCGCGCGGCGCAGATATCTCTGTACCTGCAACTGGACGCATCGCCGAGTGAAGGCGAGGGCCTTGTCCGTCAGATCAAGGAAATGGGCGGCGTCGCCGATGCCGAATACATCAGCCGCGATGAGGCACTGAACGAGTTCCAGAAGCAGTCTGGTCTGGGCGAGGCACTGAAGGAACTGCCTGAAAACCCGCTGCCCGGTGTTGTGCTGGTTACACCGTTGGAAGTTGACAAAGCCGCGCTGGAAGCATTACGTACGCATCTGGCCGAGTTGCCTAAGGTGCAGCAGGCCCAGCTTGATCTGGTCTGGGTCGAGCGGTTGGCAGCGATCCTCAAACTGGGTGACCGGTTCGTGTTCGGCTTGACGGTGTTGTTGGTCGCAGCGCTGCTGTTGGTCATCGGTAACACCATTCGTCTGCACATCGAGAACCGTCGTACGGAAATCGAGGTCATCAAGTTAGTAGGCGGTACGGACAGTTACGTCCGTCGGCCCTTCCTTTATATGGGTGCGTTGTACGGGCTGGGTGCCGGGGTTCTTTCCTGGGGTGTTCTCGCTTTCGGGCTAGACTGGTTGAACGAAGCGGTGGTCCGGCTGGCCGGACTCTACGGCAGCAACTTTGCCCTTGCCGGCGTGCCGGTGTCCGACGGCGTGTCGCTCTTGCTTGGAGCGGTACTGTTGGGGTATATCGGTGCGTGGATTGCAGTGGCACGCCATTTAAGAGAGTTGGCGCCTCGTTAATGTTGAGTGGCTACATCGTTAGTAAATTTTGTTTCACCTATTGACTTTTCAGCTCAGGGAACTTGTCTAGCGGTTCCCGGTCAATTTCGCAGTGCTGAACTGCACGAGTTATGTGTCGGAGGTTTTTCGTAATGACCAATTCTTTGCAACCTGCGTATGCCTTAGTCCCGGGTGCGAACCTGGAAGCCTATGTGCACACGGTTAACAGCATCCCACTGCTGACGCCAGAGCAGGAGCGTGAACTGGCCGAGAGTCTCTTCTATGAGCAGGATTTGGGGGCGGCTCGGCAGATGGTGCTCGCCCACCTGCGATTTGTCGTGCATATCGCACGCAGTTATTCCGGTTATGGCCTGGCTCAGGCTGACCTGATTCAGGAAGGTAACGTTGGCCTGATGAAGGCCGTGAAGCGCTTCAACCCCGAGATGGGTGTGCGCCTGGTGTCCTTTGCCGTGCACTGGATCAAGGCCGAGATTCACGAGTTCATCCTGCGCAACTGGCGCATCGTGAAGGTCGCGACCACCAAGGCTCAGCGCAAACTGTTCTTCAATCTGCGCAGCCAGAAAAAACGCCTGGCTTGGCTGAACAACGAAGAAGTACATCGCGTAGCGGAAAGCTTGGGTGTCGAACCCCGCGAAGTGCGCGAGATGGAAAGCCGTCTGACCGGCCACGACATGGCCTTCGACCCGGCAGCAGAAGCCGACGACGACAGCGCCTTCCAGTCGCCGGCCAACTACCTGGAAGACCATCGCTACGATCCGGCGCGTCAGCTGGAAGATTCTGACTGGACTGACAGCTCGACGGCCAACCTGCACGAAGCGTTGAACGTGCTCGATGACCGCAGCCGCGACATTCTGTATCAGCGCTGGCTGGCGGAAGAGAAGGCCACGCTGCACGACCTGGCCGAGAAGTACAACGTCTCCGCCGAGCGTATTCGTCAGCTGGAGAAGAGCGCGATGAACAAGCTGAAGCTGTCGATCGCTGCCTGATTGCTACGCCGAAATGCAAAACGCCCCGAGATGATCGGGGCGTTTTTGTTTGTGGGATGTATCTCAGTAGGACCGGCTTCAGCCGGGAAGAAACCGGGTTGAGCGCCATTAGGCTTGCGGCGTGACGTGTGACGTGTGACGCGTTCCCGGCTAAAGCCGGTCCTACGGAAGCTTACATCCAGTCCTACGAAAGCCATAAAGCCAGACTTGGGCTCACCACTTCCGACTGTGATTCAGCCCCATCAGATACTCATCCCCACCCAACTGACGCATCTGCTGGCGGATCCAGCCGGCGCGGCGCGAGACATAGCTGCTGGGGTGGCTGGCGCTCCATTCCCGTGGGTTGGGCAGGACGGCGGCCAAATAACTTGCCTGTTGCGTCGAAAGCTGGCTCGCATTCACATGGAAGTGATGCTGCGCGGCCGCCTGGGCGCCGAAGACGCCGTCGTCCCATTCAACGCTGTTCAGGTACACCTCAAGAATGCGCTGCTTGGACCAGAACACCTCGATCAGCCCGGTGAACCAGGCTTCAAGACCCTTGCGGAAGTAACTGCGGCCCGACCACAGAAACAGATTTTTCGACACCTGCTGGCTCAGCGTACTGGCCCCGCGCAGGGAGCCGCCGCGTTCGTTATGAACCAGTGCCGCCTGAATGGCGTCGATATCGAAACCCCAGTGCTCGGCAAACTTCTGGTCCTCGCCGGCAATGACAGCGATTTTCAGGTCATCGGAGATGTTGTCCCATGACTCCCAGTCGCGCTGCAGGTCAATGGGCTGACCGTCGAACCAGGATTCAATTTTGCGCTCGACCATCAAGGCGGTAAACGGAGGAGGGACCCAACGGAAAATCAGCACCAGCACGACACTCGTCGCTGCGAACCAGAGCAGGCCTTTGGCGACACGACGGAGAAGTAATTGCAGCATAGAGATGGCTTGGCCGAAGCGTTTGAGCGGGCCATTATACAGACCACGCGTCATTGAACTTGCCTGGAGTTGTACATGTTACGAACCTTTCTGATGCTGGCCTCCTTCTTCGGATTCACCGGCGTCGCCCTTGGCGCGTTCGCTGCCCACGGCCTGAGAAACCGCCTGACCCCCGAGTACCTGGCGGTCTTCCACACCGGCGTGCTCTACCAGCTGATTCATGCGCTGGCGATTTTCGGCGTGGCGCTGCTGGCGATGCAGATCCAGGGCCGGCTCGTCACCTACGCAGGCATCTCCTTTACCCTGGGCATCATCCTGTTTTCCGGCAGCCTCTACCTGATGACGCTGACCGGCGCGACCAAGCTGGGCATCATCACCCCCTTTGGTGGCCTGTTTTTCCTGATCGGCTGGGCGATTCTCGGCTGGACAGCATGGCGCCTGGGGCTCGACACGCTTTAATCCCGTCTGGAGCGCGCGTCTGCGGACGCGTCGCAAGCCCTTGGCTACGCCCGAGACGAATGGCGTGGCTTTGCCTTGGTCATACCGACCGATCGGGCTAGAATGCTCGCCCCCTAAAATGATGGCTGCCCCTCGCATGCGCATTCAGTTGAACGGTGAATCCTTTGAGCTGCCCGACGGCGAAACCGTCGCGGGACTGCTGACACGTCTGGATCTGACCGGGCGCCGAGTCGCCGTCGAGCTCAATCTGGACATCGTCCCGCGCAGCCAGCATGCCGCCACGACGCTGGCCGAAGGCGATCAGGTCGAAGTGGTGCACGCCATCGGTGGCGGCTAGCCTTCGACGTGCCGCCGGCCTGATCCGCAGGCACTGCAAGAACCTCAACCGTAAAGAGGATTTCAGATGAGCAACGTTCGCAGCGACAAGCCGTTCACCGTGGCCGGTCGTACTTTTCAGTCGCGCCTGCTGGTCGGCACTGGCAAGTACACGGACATGGAACAGACCCGACTGGCCATCGAAGCCTCGGGCGCCGAGATCGTCACCGTTGCCGTGCGCCGGACCAACCTGGGCCAGAATCCGGGCGAACCGAACCTGCTCGACGTGTTGCCGCCGGACCGCTATACCATCCTGCCGAACACCGCCGGTTGCTACGACGCCATCGAAGCCGTTCGCACCTGCCGCCTGGCCCGCGAGCTGCTCGATGGCCATAATCTGGTCAAGCTGGAAGTCCTCGCTGACCAGAAAACCCTGTTCCCCAATGTCATCGAAACCCTCAAGGCCGCCGAAACGCTGGTCAGGGACGGCTTCGACGTCATGGTCTACACCAGCGATGACCCGATCATCGCCCGCCAGCTCGCCGAAATCGGTTGCTGCGCGGTGATGCCCCTCGCGGGCCTGATCGGTACTGGCCTGGGGATCTGCAACCCGTACAACCTGCAGATTATCCTCGAAGAATCGAAAGTCCCGGTGCTGGTGGATGCCGGTGTCGGCACTGCGTCCGATGCCACCATCGCCATGGAGCTGGGGTGTGAGGCGGTGCTGATGAACTCGGCCATCGCCCACGCGCAACACCCGGTACTGATGGCCGAAGCCATGAAACACGCCATTCTGGCAGGCCGCATGGCCTACCTGGCCGGCCGTATGCCGAAGAAACTCTATGCCAGCGCGTCTTCGCCGCTGGATGGTCTGATCAAGTAAGAGCCTGTTGATGATTGATTCGCAAACGCCCGACCCACTTCCGGACGATGAAGTGATGAACGACGAAAACACCAAAGCCCAAGGCGATGACAGCCACCATCGGCGCATCAAGAGCTTCGTGATGCGTGCCGGTCGCATGACCGAAGGCCAGCAACGTGGTCTGGATCAGGGCAAGGAGCGTTTCGTGCTGCCGCTGGCCGACGCCCCGGTGGATTTTGATCAGGTGTTTGGTCGCTCCGCCCCGCGCACCCTCGAAATCGGCTTCGGCATGGGCCACTCGCTGCTGGAAATGGCCGCCGCCGCGCCAGAGCAGGATTTCATCGGCGTGGAAGTGCACCGTCCGGGCGTCGGCGCCTTGCTCAACGGCGTGCTGACCCAGCGGCTCACCAACCTGCGCGTTTATGATTGCGATGCGATCGAAGTGCTCAACCGTTGTGTGGCCGACAACAGCCTGGATCGGCTGATGCTGTTCTTCCCGGATCCCTGGCACAAGTCGCGCCATCACAAGCGCCGCATTGTCCAGGCCGAATTTGCCGAGCTGGTGCGCACCAAGCTGAAGCCGGGCGGCGTGCTGCACATGGCGACCGACTGGGAACCCTATGCCGAATACATGCTGGAAGTGATGAACGTGGCGCCGGGTTACCGCAACCTGGCCGAAGACGGCAAATGCGTTCCGCGCCCTGCGGAGCGTCCGATCACCAAGTTCGAGCGCCGTGGCGAACGCCTCGGTCACGGGGTTTGGGATCTGAAGTTCGAGAAGCTGGCCTGATCACTTCCCGACCAGGAGCGGTCCGGTAGTGGCCGCTTTTGAGTTTTTACAGCACATTTCAGCCGCTTTTTGCCTTGTATGACGAACCCTTCGATTTCTTCCTAAGGAGGCTACAAGGTCTTCGGAATCGTCCGACATCCATTTTCAGTTCTGATCTTCATAGTCCCCGCCGTTGCATATATCAATATTGATGACGAGGAATGAAGATGAACAAGTTTTGGCAAATGGCTGCGATCGCCACGCTGATTGCGACCACCAGCGGCTGTGTCAGCTATAACGTCAGCCAGCCAAGCGCTTCGCTGTCCGGCGACGTGAAGACTGATCTGAAGGCTGACGTCAAAGTCGGTGAAGCCATCAGCGGCGAGTCGTCCACCAATGTTCTGTTCGGCTGGTTGAACATCGGCGGCGATACGCAATTTGCGGACGGCGTGACCTACGGCGGCGCGAGCGGTGGTGGCGGCATCGGCCTGCCTCTGCCGGACCCGATCTCCTCCACCAAGGCCGCCGCAGCGTTCAAGGCCGTCAAATCGTCCGGTTCCGACCTGATCGTGGCGCCGCGTTATGAAGTCACCGTCAACGATTACTTCATCTTCAAGCAAGTGAACGTGAAAGTGACCGGCAACAAAGGCAGCATCCAGAGCATCCGCTGATGGGCTGATCGCATTCGGCAACTGCGGAGTGTGATTCTTGAGAGCGCCCTTCCCGCCATAGCGGGCAAGGGCGCTTTTGCATGTCCGGTCGGTTATTTCCGATCGGCCACTACCCCGATCAACACCAGCACTACCACCAATACCGGTGCCAGGCTGTAGTTGTTGAATTGGCTCAGGGCGCGAACGACCCACGGCGTTGCATAAATCAGCGCAGCGCCACTGCCGACGGTGCAGAGCAGCGCCATGATCGGAATGCGCAGGGCGCCTGCAAAGCCGCCGATGCGGCCTTCGATCCAGCCCTTGATGTCAGTTCCGAACAGAATCAGCAGACAGCCCACCAGTGCCAGGGCGATTTCCGACAAATTGCTGCGACTCCAGCGCGAGACGGTGGCCAGTAAGTCGAGTACGAATTCCATTCAGTGTCCTTTGTGTTGAGCCTTACAGAAGAAAGTGCTGCAGCAGATCGTTGAGGAATAACTGGCCGCGAGCGGTCGCCACCAGCCGTGACGGATCGGTCTCCAGCAAGCCGCGGTGTTCCGCCTCAAGACGGGCGCTGGCAAGCGAATCGACGCTTAGACCGGTGCGGCGCTGAAATAACGCAGCGTCCACGCCTTTTGTCAGGCGCAGGGCGTTCATCAGGAATTCAAACGGCATCTCATCCAGTGGCAGCAGCTTTTCGCCAGCCTGATAGGCCTTGGCGGGATTCAAATAGTCTTTGGGCAAGCGGGTTTTCCAGGTGCGGATGATGCGCCCGTCCGGGTGGCTGAGCTTGCCATGGGCGCCCGCTCCGATCCCGATGAAATCCCCGAAGCTCCAGTAATTCAGGTTATGCCGCGCCTCGCGTCCCGGCTGCGCGTATGCCGACACTTCGTATTGGCCGTAGCCGTTTTCCCGAAGCAGCGTCTGACCGGCCTCCTGGATATCCCAAAGGATGTCATCTTCCGGCAGCGTGGGCGGCTGATTCCAGAACACGGTGTTCGGCTCAAGGGTCAGCTGATACCAGGACAGGTGCGTCGGGGCGAGGGCGATGGCCTGCCGCAGGTCGCCGAGCGCGTCTTCCTGGGACTGATCCGGCAGACCGTGCATGAGGTCCAGATTGAAGTTATCGAAACCCGCCCGACGGGCCATGTCCGCTGCGCGCACGGCCTCATCGCCGTTATGGATACGCCCAAGCGCCTTGAGCTTGGCCTCCTGAAAACTCTGGATGCCGATCGACAGCCGATTGATGCCCAGGCCGCGATAAGCGCTGAATTTCACCTGCTCAAAGGTGCCGGGGTTGGCTTCCAGCGTGATCTCGATGTCGGGCGCGAAACGGATGCGTTGTTCCACGCCGCGCAACAAACGGCCCAGCGCATCGGCGCTGAACAGGCTGGGCGTGCCGCCACCGAAGAAAATCGTGCTCAGCTCGCGGCCGTAAACGTGGGGCAGGTCCTGGTCGAGGTCGGCCAGCAACGCGTCGACGTATTCCTGCTCCGGCAAAACCGGGCTCGCGGTGTGGGAGTTGAAATCGCAGTACGGGCATTTGCGCACGCACCACGGAATATGGATGTACAGCGACAGCGGTGGCAGCTCGGCAAGGGGGGGCCGTGGCTGCTCAGAGGAGAAACCGGCCGCGCCCAGAATCAGCGGCCGGGTGTTGGAGTCCTGAGTCATTGCTGATCAGGGCTCAGCCCCAGACGCTGACGCAGGATGGCCATGGCGCGGGCGCGGTGGCTGATCTGGTTCTTGTCCGCCGGGGTGAGTTCGGCGCTTGAACAGTTGCGCTCCGGCACCCAGAACAGCGGGTCATAACCAAAGCCGTGTTCGCCGCTGGCGGCGGTGAGGATGCGGCCGTGCCACAGACCTTCGCAGAGGATCGGCAGCGGGTCGTCGGCGTGGCGTACCAGTGCCAGAACGCAGACGAACTGGGCGCCGCGCTGTTCGGCGGGGACGTCCTTGAGGGCGTCCAGCAATTTGGCGTTGTTTGCCGCATCACCCTTGCCGTCGGCGTAACGCGCGGAGTAGATGCCCGGCGCACCGCCCAGGTAATCCACCGCCAGCCCCGAGTCATCGGCCAGCGCCGGCAGGCCGGAAATTCGCGCCGCATTGCGCGCTTTGAGGATGGCGTTTTCGACGAACGACAGCCCGGTTTCTTCGGGCTCCACGGTGCTGAACTCGCCGATCGAGCGCAGCTGTACGCTGGCGCCGAGCATGGCCTGAAGTTCTTTGAGTTTGCCGGCGTTGTGGCTGGCCAGTACAAGCTGGGTGAGATTCATGATGAGTCCGTATAAATCGGCTGCGTGAAAACTGCTGCGTTTAAATCCGCTGATTGAAGCTGAGCCCGTTGCGTTGCTGTCGCCCGCTTTCTTCACTTGGGTGCTAACGCTGGCTGGCAGGGCTTTACTGCCCTGCGGCACCGGTCACACGGCTATCTGATGGTCCTGCAAGCCCGGGCTGCTGACGCGATAGATGCCGATTTCACCCAACAGATTAGGCCAAAGCTTGCTGGCCCAGCCGTGCCGGTGCTGTTGATCGACCGCGAGCCGATCAATGACCTTCGCCGAGCGACCGCGGCACAGCTCTTCGAAATCTTCGAAGGTGCAGAAGTGGATGTTCGGCGTGTTGTACCACGTGTACGGCAGGAACTCGGAAACCGGCATCCGCCCCTTGCTCGCCAGGTACCAGCGGCAGCGCCAGTGCCCGAAGTTGGGGAAGGTGATGATGCACTGACGGCCTACGCGCAGCATTTCATCAAGGATGCGGTCCGGGTAGTGCACGGCCTGAAGCGCCTGGGTCATCACCACGACATCGAAACTGTTGCTGGCGAAGTTGCCCAGCCCCTTGTCCAGATCCTGTTCGATGACGTTGACGCCCCGCGCCACGCAACGGGCGATGTTGTCAGCGTCATTTTCCAGGCCATAGCCCGTCACTTGCTTGTGCTGCTGCAGCCAGGACAGCAATTCGCCGTCGCCGCAGCCGAGGTCGAGCACACGGCTGCCAGCCGGTATCCAGTCTTGGATGATGTCCAGGTCGGCTCTCATGGTGTCCTCAGAGTGCAATTCGGTTCATGTAGCTGGAGAAGGCCTGCAAATAGCGCGGGATCGGGATCAGGAAGGCGTCGTGGCCCTGGGGCGCATCGATCTCCAGATAACAGACGTCCTTTTTCGCCGCCATCAGCGCGTCGACCAGTTCCCGCGAGCGGGCCGGGGAGAAGCGCCAGTCGGTGGTAAACGACATCACACAGAACTTGGCGCTGGCATTGGCGAAGGTGGCGGCGAGGTTGTCGTTGAAGTTGGCGGCCGGATCGAAGTAGTCCAGCGCTTTGGTCATCAGCAGGTAGGTGTTGGCGTCGAAACGCCCGGAAAACTCCTCACCCTGATAACGCAGGTAGCTCTCGACCTGAAACTCGACGCTGTGAAAGTCGTAGTTGAGGTTTTCGTTCTTCAGGCCCCGGCCGAATTTCTCACCCATCGAGTCATCGGACAGGTAAGTGATATGCCCGACCATGCGCGCCAGCATCAGGCCGCGCTTGGGGATCACGCCGTGTTCCTGAAACGAGCCGCCGTGGAATTCCGGGTCCGTCAGGATCGCCTGCCGCGCGACTTCGTTGAACGCGATGTTCTGCGCCGACAACTTGGGCGCGGAGGCAATCGCCAGACAGTGCCGCACGCGCTCGGGGTAGGTGATCGTCCATTGCAGCGCCTGCATGCCGCCCAGGCTGCCGCCGACGATGGCGGCCCATTGATCGACGCCCAGCCGGTCGGCCAGACGCGCCTGGCTGTGCACCCAGTCTTCGACCGTCAATACCGGGAAGTCGGCGCCGAAGGGCCTGCCGGTTTCCGGGTTGAGGCTGCTGGGGCCGGTGGAGCCGTTGCAGCCGCCGAGGTTGTTCAGGCTGACGACGAAGAACTTGTCGGTGTCGATGGGCTTGCCGGGGCCGATGCAGCTGTCCCACCAGCCTGGCTTGCGGTCTTCGGCGCTGTGGTAGCCCGCCGCGTGGTGATGACCCGACAGCGCGTGGCAAATCAGCACCGCGTTGCTTTTGGCGGCGTTGAGCTGACCGTAGGTTTCGTAGATGAGGTCGTAGGCAGGCAACGAGCGACCGCAGGCCAGGGCCAGCGGCTCATTGAAATGCGCCGTTTGCGGCGTGACTAGACCGACAGAATCTTTGGGAAAGACCGTGGACATCGACCTGCTCTCGCTGAAATGAGGCGTAAGTCTAAAGATCGCGCGGGGGTGCGGCAACAAAGTAAATGGCTGATTTCGCGGAGGGTGACGCTTTGGATTTTTGCCGGCGCGACATTCATCCGACTGGGAAAAAGGCGACGGCTGCTGGCGCCGTCGCCCCAAGATCTAAAGCTTCCCGGCTGAAGCCGGTCCTACTGTCAGAGTTACCGCGTTCTCATTGGTTGCATGCGGCGGCAGTCAGATCAACCGCCAAAGCTCTTGCGGCATGCCGGCATAGGCCGCCAGTTCAGGCATGACGTAAGACTGCAGCACCTGGATCGCCAGGAAGGCGAAGATCGGCGAGATGTCCATGCCGCCCAGGTTGGGGATGATGCGACGGAATGGCGCCAGGATCGGCTCGCTGATCTGGTAGGCGAGCTCGGCCGCCGGGTTGTGGCTGCCCGGAGCAATCCACGACACGATAACCATAATGATCATCGCGACCCAGAAGATCTTCAGCAGCAGCGACGTGATGCCGATGATCGACCACATCAACAGGTGCGGGATATCGCCGATGGTGCCGTAGGTCATCATCAGCACGAAGGCCATCAACAGCGCCTGAATGACGATCGCCAGCAGCAGCGAGGACGTGTCGAGTCCGAAGACGCTCGGCACGATGCGCCGGATAGGCTTGAGCAACGGCTGGGTCGCACGGACGGCGAACTGGCACAGCGGGTTGTAAAAGTTGGCTTTGACCAGCTGCAGCACGAAGCGCAGCAGAACGATGGTCAGGTACAGGCTGATGAGCGTCTGGATGACGAAAATCGTGGCGCCGGTGAGTGCATTCATGAGTGGTTCCTTATTTGCCCAGCTGTTCGGCGAGTTCGGCGGAGCGATGTGCAGCGGCGCCCAGCGCCTTCTCCACAATGGCTTCGAAGCCATCGGCCTGGAACGATTTGATGGCCGCTTCGGTGGTGCCCGCAGGCGAGGTCACACGGCGACGTAGTTCAGCGGCATCGACGTCGCTGCCGGTCGCCATCAGTGCAGCGCCCAGTGCGGTTTGCAGGGTGAGCTTGCTGGCAACGTCAGCCGGCAGGCCGAGTTTGACGCCTGCGGCCGTCATGGCTTCGATCAGCAGGAAGAAATACGCCGGGCCGCTGCCCGACACCGCCGTTACGGCGTCGATGTGGGCTTCTTCGTCGACCCACAGTGCAATCCCGACCGCCGACAGCAACGTCTCGGCCTGCTCGCGCTGGGCCGGGGTGACATCCGCCGTCGCATACAAGCCGCTAACACCCTGGCGCAACAGCGCCGGGGTATTCGGCATGCAGCGCACGAGGGGCTGCTCGCCCAGCCACGACCGCATGCTGGCGCAGGTAATCCCGGCTGCGATGGACACGATCAGTTGATGCGGTTTGAGTGCCGGCTTCAGCGCTTCGCACACGGCTTTCATCATTTGTGGCTTGACCGCCAGCAGCACCACATCGGCGCCTTCAATGGCCTCGGCGTTGTCGGCGACCACCTTGATGCCGTGTTCTTGTGCCACGCGCTCGCGGGTCTCTGCGCCAGGGTCACTGGCGCGAATCAGCTCAGCGGCGACGCCCTGGGCGCGCATGCCGCCAATCAGGCTGGCGGCCATGTTGCCGGCGCCGATGAACGCGATACGGGTTTTGCTCATGAACGGTTTCCTGTGGGGCAAAGGTTAAGGCTGCCCATAATTGCGGGCGCCAAAGAGGGCTGTGCCAATCCGCACCCAGGTCGCGCCTTGTGCGATGGCGGCTTCGAGGTCGTGGCTCATGCCCATGGAAAGCGTGTCCAGCGGCAGGCCCAGTTGCGCCTGCAGCGTGCTGACGGCGGCGAACGAAGCGTTCTGTTCATCGCGGTCATCGGTGGGTTCGGGAATGGCCATCAGGCCGCGCAGTTTCAGATTCGGCAGCGCGCTGATGGCCTCGGCCAGTGCGGGCAGGTCTTCAGGGCTGCAGCCTGACTTGCTGGCCTCGCCGCTGACGTTGACCTGAATGCAGATGTTCAGCGGCGGCAGTTCCGGCGGACGCTGTTCGGACAGCCGTTGTGCGATTTTCAGACGGTCCACGGAATGCACCCAGGCAAAGTGCTCGGCGATGGCACGAGTCTTGTTGGACTGGATGGGGCCGATGAAATGCCAGATCAAGGGCAGGTCACTCAATTCGGCCTGTTTCCCGAGGGCTTCCTGGAGGTAATTCTCGCCAAAATCGCGGAGGCCGGCGTCGTAGGCTTCCCGCAGATCATTCGCCGGCTTGGTCTTGCTCACCGCCAACAGGCCCACAGACGCCGGGTCGCGCTGTACCGCTTGCGCCGCGCTACGAATTCGCTCGGCGAGCGTTGAAATGTTCTCTGCTATCGTGGACATTGATTTGCGCCAGCAGGGCTAAAGTCTGCGGCATTCTATGTGATGAGGAGCTGTATGGATATTACCGAGCTGCTGGCCTTCAGTGCCAAGCAAGGCGCGTCGGACTTGCATCTCTCTGCCGGCCTGCCGCCGATGATCCGCGTCGATGGCGATGTGCGGCGGATCAACCTGCCCGCACTGGACCAGAAAGAGGTTCAGGGGCTGATCTACGACATCATGAACGACAAGCAGCGCAAGGACTTCGAAGAAGATCTGGAAACAGACTTCTCATTCGAAGTGCCGGGCGTGGCGCGCTTCCGGGTCAACGCGTTTAACCAGAATCGCGGCGCGGGCGCCGTGTTCCGGACCATTCCGTCGAAGGTCCTGAGCATGGAAGAGCTGGGCATGGGCGAAGTGTTTCGCAAGATTACCGACGTGCCGCGCGGCCTGGTTCTGGTCACCGGTCCGACCGGCTCGGGCAAGTCGACCACCCTGGCTGCCATGGTCGACTACCTGAACAGCAACAAGCATCACCACATCCTCACCATCGAAGACCCGATCGAATTCGTACACGAGTCCAAGAAAAGCCTGATCAACCAGCGCGAAGTCCATCGCGACACCCACGGTTTCGCCGAAGCGCTGCGATCGGCACTGCGGGAAGACCCTGACGTGATTCTGGTGGGTGAGCTGCGCGACCTCGAAACCATTCGCCTGGCGCTGACGGCGGCAGAAACCGGTCACTTGGTGTTCGGCACGCTGCACACCACGTCCGCGGCCAAGAGCATCGACCGTATCGTCGACGTGTTCCCGGCGCAGGAGAAGTCGATGATCCGCTCGATGCTCTCCGAGTCGCTCCACGCCATCGTGTCTCAGGCGCTGCTGAAGAAGGTCGGCGGAGGTAGGGTTGCGGCCCACGAGATCATGATCGGCACGTCGGCGATCCGTAACCTGATCCGCGAGGACAAGGTGGCGCAGATGTACTCGTCGATTCAGACCGGGGGATCGCTGGGGATGCAGACGCTGGATATGTGCCTGAAGGACCTGATCAGCAAGGGGCTGATCACGCGCGAGAGTGCGCGGGAGAAGGCGAAGACGCCTGATAATTTCTGATCAGGAATACAAACGACTGTGGGGAGCGAATGAATTCGCTCCCCACAGTGTTTTTCAGACGGCGGGTGCGATCAGCGCTGGGCGATGCGCACGGTGCCTTTCTGACTCGGCGGCTGCTTTGGCAGCACACGCTTGGCGACGACGTAATGGCTGTCCCAATACGGCTTCTTCAGCGTGTCGATCGTCACGGACTTGCCACGGCGTGGCGCGTGAACGAATCGGTCGTTGCCGAGGTAAATCGCAACGTGGTTCACCGTGCGGCTCTTGATGTTGAAGAACAGCAAGTCGCCCGGCTTCAAATCCTTGCGGTCAACCTTCTGCCCGTGACCTTCGGCCATGGCGTTGGACGTGCGCGGCAAATCGACTTCGCTCACGTCGTTGAAGGCGTATTTCACCAGTCCGCTGCAGTCGAACCCTTTTGTTGGGCTGGTGCCGCCCCAACGATAAGGTGTACCGATGGCGTTGACGGCCCGGTTGACCACGGTGCTGCTCTGTTTGGTACCCATCTGCGCCGTGTTGGCCAGGGCGACAGTGTTCTGCGAAATCTTGCGAGTGCTGCGGGATGGTTTTCCCTTAACAGCTTTGGCTCGCTTGCCAGAGGTCTCGAGTGGAGTAGCCGTCTGTTCCAGTGCAGCCATTGCAGCTCGTTGAGCAGCGATGTTGCGTGAAACGGATTCCGGCGACTCGGACCTGGCGGTGAAACCGGTGAAGCTCGGTGGAAGCGTTTGCTCACGATTGGTGGCGTGGGCGGCCAGTGGCATAAATAGACAAATAGTCAGCCATGTCTTGAAAAATGGACGCATTAGGCAGGGCTCTTGTTGGTCAGCGCGCAACTTTATAACAGCTTTTTGCGAAATTCTGAGCCCCCTTGTCGAACAATTTACTGCCCTCAAAGTCAGTTTTGGCTGCAGAATCGTCATCTGAGTGTGCTGATCACCTTGCAGAACAAGGGTTTGCACGATTGAAAAGAGGTTCAAGCCATACGTCGGACGGCGTCATGAAAGTCACAAAACTTACGCATATTTTTTTCTATTGCAGCAAGCGAGGTCAACAATGAACACCTATCAACCCGACATTCAACGTCCGGACACCCACAGCAAGGTCATGGGCTATCTGCTCTGGATTGTGGGATTTACCGGGGCGCATCGCTTTTATTACGGCAAGCCGGTGACCGGCACGATCTGGTTTTTCACGCTGGGCCTGTTTGGCATTGGCTGGCTGATCGACTTGTTCCTGATCCCTGCGATGGATCGGGAAGCGGACCTGCGATTCAACGCAGGCTCGACCGATTACAGCCTCGCCTGGATTCTGCTGACCTTCCTGGGCGTGTTCGGCGTGCACCGGATGTATCAGGGCAAATGGATCACCGGGATCATTTACCTGTTCACGGGAGGTCTGGCGCTGCTGGGCGTGCTGTACGACTTCTGGACGCTGAATGACCAGATCTCGGTGAAGAACGCCCGCCGGTAATAGAGGTTGCTTTGGGCTCGTCCGTGGAAGTGAGAGAGGTCACCCCACGATGAGGTGCGTCATCGCTGACGGTAGGGGCGCGACACAAAACCTGTGGGAGCGAGCTTGTTCACGAAGGGGCCGGTGCATTCAGCCGTTTTCTCTGAGGCTGAAAGTAAGCCTTCGCGAGCAAGCTCGCTCCCACATAATCAACGTCTGCCTGAGGTTGGGCATCTCACCCGTTATAGCTAACCCGCCCATCTACAAACGTGTACTTCACGGCGCTTGGCAGGCAATGGCCGAGGAATGGGCAGTTCTCGCCTTTCGACAGCCATTTCTCGCCCGCCACCGTCGACGCAGCAGGGTCGAACAGCACCAGGTCCGCAGGTGAGCCGGCAATCAGCGTTCCGGCCGGCAGGCGCAGCGCAGCGGCCGGCCCGGAGCTGAGGCGTGCCAGCAGCGTCGGCAGGTCCAACAGGCCGTCTTCGACCAGCGTCATCGCCAGTGGCAGCAACAGCTCCACGCTGCTGATGCCCGGCTCGGTTGCGCCAAACGGTGCCAGCTTCGCATCACGCTCATGGGGCTGGTGGTGACTGGAGATCGCCTGCACCACGCCCGACTTCACCGCCTCACGCAATGCGTCGCGATCCGCGCGGGTGCGCAGCGGCGGCTGCACATGATAAAGACTAGAGAAGCCTGTCAGCGCCTCGTCGGTCAGGATCAACTGATACAGCGCCACATCTGCCGTCACCGGCAGGCCTCGCGCCTGCGCCTGGGCAATCAAGGCCACGCCGCGCGCACTGGTCAGTTGCGTGAAATGGGCGCGCACACCGCTTTGCTCGACCAGCAGCAGGTCACGCGCCAGTGCCACCGTCTCAGCCGTTTCCGGAATGCCCGGCAAACCCAGAAACGCAGCCGTCGGGCCGTCGTGGGCCAGGCCGCCTTCAGCAAGGTCGTGGTCCTGAGAGTTGAAAATCACGGTCAGATCGAACGTCGCCGCGTATTCGAGCGCGCGGCACAACGTGCGGTTGCTGCGGAAATTGACCATGCCGTTGGTGAACGCCACGCAACCGGCGTCGCGCAGGGCAATCAGCTCGGCCAGTTGCTCGCCTTCCAGACCCTTGCTCAACGCGCCGATCGGATAGACCTTGCTGTGGCCGGCTTCGCGGGCGCGGTCGAGGATCAGCTCGGCGACGGCGGACGTGTCGAGCACCGGTTTTGTACGCGGCGGACAGCACAGGCTGGTGACGCCGCCGGCCGCCGCTGCGCGGGTTTCGCTAGCGATATTGCCCTTGCGGCTGTAACCGGGCTCGCGCAACGACACGTTCAGGTCGACCAGCCCGGGGGCGGCGATCAGGCCGGCGGCGTCGATGGTTTCCATAGGGCTGAAGCCGGCAGGTGCCGCGCCGAGGGCGAGAACCTTCCCCGCTTCAAGATGGATGTCGGTGACTTGATCCAGACCGCTGACAGGGTCGATGACGCGAGCGCCGAGGATGCTGAACTTCACTGGGCGATCTCCTGCTCGAACTGACGTTGTGCGGTTTGGCCACTCATGGCCATGGACAGAACGGCCATGCGCACGGCAATGCCGTAGGTCACCTGATTGAGAATGACCGAGTGCGCACCGTCCGCTACGGCTGATTCGATTTCCACGCCGCGGTTGATCGGGCCCGGGTGCATCACGATGGCATCGGGCTTGGCGCCGGCCAGACGTGCCGTGGTCAGGCCGAACAACCGATAGAACTCACCCTCGCTCGGCAGCAGACCGCCCGACATGCGCTCGCGCTGCAGGCGCAACATGATCACGACGTCGACGTCCTTCAGGCCTTCGTTCAGGTCTGTGTAGACCTTCACGCCGTATTGCTCGACGCCCACTGGCAGCAGGGTTTTTGGCGCGACCACGCGGATGTCCGGGCAGCCCAGCGCCTTGAGCGCGATCATGTTCGAGCGCGCGACGCGGGAATGCAGAATATCGCCGACGATCGCCACCGAAAGATTCTCGAAGTTACCCTTGTGGCGGCGGATGGTCAGCATGTCGAGCATGCCCTGGGTCGGGTGCGCATGGCGGCCGTCGCCACCGTTGATGATCGCGACCTGAGGGCTGACATGTTCGGCGATGAAGTGCGCCGCACCAGAGTCACCGTGGCGCACCACGAACATGTCGGCGGCCATGGCTTCAAGGTTGCGCAGCGTATCGAACAGCGTCTCGCCCTTGCTGGTCGAGGAGGTCGACACGTTCAACGTAATGACGTCCGCCGACAACCTTTGGGCCGCCAGCTCGAACGTGGTGCGTGTGCGTGTCGAGTTTTCGAAGAACACGTTGCACACGGTCTTGCCGCGCAGCAACGGGACTTTCTTCACCGCCCGGGCGCCGACTTCGAGGAAGGAGTCGGCGGTGTCGAGGATTTCGGTGAGCAGTTCGCGGGGCAAACCGTCGAGGGAGAGGAAATGCTGCAGCTGGCCCTGATGGTTCAGTTGCAGCGGGCGCTTGGCGTCGAGAGGCGTCATCGCAAAGGACTCTTAGAGGGCGGGGGAATCGGTGGAGAGGTCTTGCAGTTCGAGCGTCAGCGGCGTTGGCCCGGACAGCTTGACCCGTTCATTCGGCCCCAGTGACAGGGTCGCGCCCGTCACGTTTGGCCGGATCGGCAGGTCAGCAGCGTCCAGATCCAGCAGCGACACCAGGGTCACGCTGGCCGGGCGGCCGTAATCGAACAGTTCGTTGAGCGCCGCACGAATGGTGCGCCCGCTCATCAGCACGTCATCGATCAGCACCAGATGCTGGCCTTCGATCTCGAACGGCAGTTCCGAAGGGCGCACTTGCGGGTGCAGGCCGTTCTGGCTGAAGTCGTCGCGGTAAAAAGAGACGTCCAGCGTGCCCAGCGGCGACTGGATGTTGAGGGCTTCAAGGAGCGCCTGCGCGACCCACACGCCACCGGTGCGAATGCCGATGAAGCGAGGCTCCTGGATGCCGCGTTTGTTCAGGTGCGCGTTGAGATCAATCGCCATCTGGCTGATCAGTTCGGCGGGATTTGGCAGACTCATGGTTGCTCCTTCAGGTGCCCCGGCGTGCGCTGCACGAACGTCCTGGGTAAATCGAATTCGGTTCAGCGTAGATAGATCAGGTTTCAAACAGCGCGGTGTTGGCTTCCAGCCAGCTTTGCAACAGCAGCGCTGCGGCGATGGCGTCCACGGGATTGTCCCGGTAGCTGCCATGCTGGCCGCGAGAGGCGCGTTCGCCCTTGGCTTCGAACGTGGTCAGGCGCTCGTCGTGGGTGTAGACCGGCAGGTTGAAGCGGCCATTGAGCTTGCGCGAAAACTTCTCGGCACGGGCGCTCATCTCGCTCGGCGTGCCGTCCATGTTCAGCGGCAGGCCGACGACGATGGCGTCCGGTTTCCATTCGGTGATCAGCGCCTGCACTTTGTCCCAGTCCGGCACGCCGTTCTGCGCTTTCAATGTGCAAAGCTCGCGGGCCTGCCCGGTGATCACCTGGCCGACCGCCACGCCGATCTGTTTGGTGCCGTAATCAAAGCCCAGTAACAGACGCAGTCCGGCCATCAGGCGTGACCCGCCTGACTGGTCAGCAGATTGAGGTTAACGCCCAGTTTGGCGGCAGCGGCGTCGAGGCGGTCTTCGCTTTCGACGTCGAAAAGGATCGCCGGGTCGAATGCGCAGTTGAGCCACGCGTTGGCGGCGAACTCGGCGTCAAGCTGGCCGGCGTCCCAGCCGGCATAGCCTAGGGTGATCAAATTTTGATCAGGGCCGTAGCCGTCTGCGATGGAGAAGAGGACGTCCTGAGAGGTCGAGAGCGAAATGCCGCCCAGGTCCACGGTCGCCTGGAAGACCTGGCCGGAAGGGTGCAGGACGAAACCTCGATCGGTTTGCACCGGCCCGCCAAGGTGAATGGCGATGTCCTTGCAGCGCGCAGGTGGCGGCAATTCGGGGCGCAGCTGTTCCAGAATGTCTGCCAGCGACAGGCTTTGCGGTCGGTTGATGATCAGGCCCATGGCGCCATTGGCATTGTGCTCGACGATGTAGGTCAAGGTCTGAGCGAAGTTCTCATCGTGCATGTGGGGCATGGCGATCAGAAACTGGTGTTTGAGGTACGACGGAGAGACGTTTTTCATGAGCCCTAGTGTGGCGTCGCGGGGCTGTTGTGACAACTGGCAGAACCGACTCACGGGCGGATAAATCGCGACGCAGGTCAGGTTTCATATTGCGCGGCATTGGCTGATCAATTACTCGACAGCTTGTCCCCGCGCGCAAATTTCCAGGTGCGGATGATCTCGAGCCGGTCAATATCGGCCAGATCGCCACTGAACGGCGCAAAGGGTGCGGCCAGGCGGACAATCTTCTGCGCCGCCTGATCCAGCAGCGGCTGGCCTGATGACTCCAGAATCAGCACTTCGTACAGCGAGCCGTCGCGATTGATCGAGACCATCATCCGCAGGCTGCCGTAGATCTGCTTGCGGCGCGCTTCGTCCGGGTAATTCAGGTTGCCGATGCGCTCGATCTTCTTGCGCCAGTCTTCTTTGTACCAGGCGCCCTTGTCGCGCATCGTTGAGGCCGCGCTCAGGCGGTGGATCTTCGGACGCTTGGCGTACGCCTGCTGCTCATCCGCCAGCTCGGCTTCGAGGCTGGCGATTTCGCTGTTCAGCTGCGTGCTGTCGATGGTCGGCGCGACCTTCTTCTGTTCTTCCGGCTTGACCTCATCGCGCCTGGCGACGGTCTTCTGCGGAGACTGGGCTTTCGTGGCGACAGCGGTCTTCGGCGCGTCCTGCTTGATCACCGGTTTGGCGGCAGGCGGTGGCGTGACCTTGTTGATCTGGTTGTCTTGATACGGGGCTATTTCGGTGGTCTTGGGCACCGCTTTCTTGTCGAGGGTGCCGCTGCCCTGCTGGTTTTCCTGGGCGAGGAAGTCGGCGTCCTTGGGCTTGGTGTCGCTTCTGAAGGGGGCGAGGGTGATCTCCAGGGTCTGGCTGATCTTTTCCGGTTTGACGTAGGTGAAACCGACGCCAAGGATCACCGCCAGATGCACCAGTGCGGCGATCATCAGGGTAAACCCGAGGCGATCGGCAGGGCGCACGCCGGTGCGGGTCAGGGACAGGGGGAGATCATCGTCGACCGCAGCGTTCATCCACGCTCCGGCAGCACATGTGCCAGCATTACTACTCACCTAGCGCAAAAATTCAGGCCGCGCATGATAACGCAATGTCAGGACTGGCTTGGCGTTTGATGTCACCGGGCCGATTAGTGGGCGGTGCCTTTCCCGTTGGGTGCTTGCTCACAAAGACCTGCTTCAAGCCCCAGAGAAGGAGAGTGAATGTCCTGGCCTCTTCACACCCTGAGGTCATCCGTCAATCTGCAGCCAGCTCAGCCAAGCGCTCTGACAAAGGCGATCCGTGCCTGCTCAAGGCTTTCAAATAGATCTGCTCCTCATAC
>NZ_JBTOQG010000008.1:0-143909 GCF_055283955.1 Pseudomonas sp. HP_12 | reverse complement strand
AGACATCAAGCTTGAAGGCTGCATCGAATTTTCTGTATTTCTTGGTCATGATCGTTCCTCAATGGGTACAGTTTCCCCCATTGAGGTGTCCGGGGTCATTAGGCCAGCTCACCCACAGGATCAGTGTCGCACTTGGTATTTCAGATTGATCTCGGACCTGTGGGAATGATCCGCCCACCCTCGGGTTTCCGGGCTGAACGCGGGCCTGTGGGAGTGACCGGGGTGGCGCTCCACCTTGCTCACGAAGAGGCCGGGACATCCACCGAATATTCAGCGGCTGAAATGCAGTCTTCGCGAGCAAGCTCGCTCCCACAGGATCTGTGTCGCACTTGGTATTTCAGACTGATCTCGGACCTGTGGGAATGATCCGCCCATCCTCGGGTTTCCGGGCTGAACGCGGGCCTGTGGGAGTGACCGGGGTGGCGCTCCACCTTGCTCACGAAGAGGCCGGGACATCCACCGAATATTCAGCGGCTGAAATGCAGTCTTCGCGAGCAAGCTCGCTCCCACAGGATCAGTGTCGAACCCGGGATTCGAGATTGCCCCCAAACCCCTCCTGTAATGCCGGCATCTCACCCCAAAACCGCCTGATTCAACGTTGCCATCACCTCCGCCTCCAGCGTGTTGATCACATGCACACTCGCACCTATCACCTCTTTGGCGTGGTGTTTGGCCTGGGAGGCGAGTTCGGCAAGCTGGCTGGCATCGAGGGTGGTGCAGACTTCCGGATGCAGATGCACAACGCCGATGGACAGCGACAGCAGCGGGAATTCCTGGCGGTGGCCTTGACGGTTGAGCGCCACGAAGCAGCCCGCCTCCAGATGCTCGGCACGGTAGAAGCGTCGGCACTGGTTCTGGAAATCCTCCAGCAGCATGTTCAGGCGTTTGCGCCAGTCGTCCGAGCCCAGCACCATCAGGAAATCATCGCCGCCGATGTGGCCGACGAAGTCGCGACTCGGGTCAATCCGGTCGTTGAGGCATTGCGCCAGACACAGCAAAACCTCGTCGCCGCGCCCGTAGCCGTAGATGTCGTTGAAGGGTTTGAAGCTGTCGATGTCCACGTAGCAGATCATCGACTCGCGACCCTGCTGCAACAGCCGGGTCAGGCACTGCTGGATCGGCACGTTGCCTGGCAGCAGGGTCAGCGGATTCGCGTAGCGCGCCTGCTGGATCTTCAGTTCCGTAATCAGTTTCAGCACATCGATGACCCGGCCCAGCCCGAGGTAGGCGCCGTTCTGCATGATGATGAAATCTTCCTCGATGCGTTGCCGCGCGCGGCTGGTGATGAGTCGGCTCACCTGCTGCAGGGATTGGCTCAGCTCGACGGCCAGAAAGTCGTCGCTCATCAGACGACTAATGGGCTTACGCGCATACAGTTCGGTGGCGAAGGGCTTGAGCAGCACGTCCGACAGCGAGTGGCGGTGGACGATGCCGATCGGCTGATGCTGCTCATCCAGCACTGCCAGCGAGTTGAGATTGGCCTGCTTGCGGAATGCTTCGAGCACGGACGCCGTGGGCGTGGTCTGCACCACTGCCGGCTGCTCGTTGAGCAGGGCGCTGAGGTCGCTGGTTTCCTCAACAAAAGTCGCGGCGGCAGGGTCGATTTTCGGCAGCAGCGCACGGGCGTCACGGGGCGGAAACTCCTGTGGCCGACACAGCAAATAGCCCTGAACCAGCTCGACGCCCATGTCGATCAGGACCGCCAGCTCCTCCTGCAACTCGATGCCTTCAGCGATGACCAGCGCCCGCGACGCCTTGGCCATCTGCAGCATCGAGCCGACGAACTCGCGCTTGACCGCGTCCTGATGAATACCGTCGATGAAATGCCGGTCGATCTTCACGTAATCCGGCCGCAACTCGGACCACAGCCGCAGGCTTGAATACCCCGCGCCCAAGTCATCGAGCGCGATGGAAAAACCCATGTCGCGGTAGTGATAGAGCGCGTTGTACAACAGGCCGAAGTCATCCGTCGGCGTCTGCTCGGTCAGCTCGATGACCACGCGGCTCGGCGGGATTCCGTAGCGCTGCAACAGCTGCAAGGTCCGGCCCGGCGGGTGCGACGCTTCCAGCAGGGACTCTGGCGAGATATTCAGAAACAGCTTGCCCTCCAGCTGCTGCTGGCTGAAGCGCCGGCAGGCCGACTCGCGGCAGGCCAGTTCCAGCTCACTCAGGCGCCCGGCCTGGCGGGCCACGGCAAACAGACTGAGAGGGGAGTGCAGCGCGCTGTTGGAAGGGCCGCGAGTCAGGGCTTCGTAGCCGAGAATGCGCCGATCCGATAGCGACACAATCGGTTGGAACAGGCTGTGCAAGTCGCCGTGAGTCAGGATCGAACTCAGAGCGCTCAGCTGTTCAGTCACGGTCATGGCAATCTCGGGGCAAGAAAAAGGGGCTGGACGCTTGTGGCGTCGAGCCCCGCTATTTCACGACAGCTTCATGACTGTTTGATGACGATTTGCCATCATTTCGTCACGTTTCATGCTGTTTTACTTTTTCGCCACCGAGCCGCTCAAGCCCAGATAATCGAGCAAGATGCGCCCGGTTTCAGCCAGATAGGCATCATCCTCGGGTTTGGTCTTGTCGTCATCCGAAGGCAGCGCGTCTTCGTCTTCTTTCTTCAGCTCCTTCAGCGGCTCTTCGCCTTTGGCCTTGCGACGTACGTTCTCCATCGCCAGCTGCTGGCTCTCGATGTCGGCGTGTTGCTTGCGGCGTTCGGCTTCATTGAGGCTGACGGTTTTTTCGCTCATCAGCTTCTTCGCCAGCGCGAGTTTTTCTTCGATGAAGACAAACTCGGCGTCTTTGGCCGAACGCACGTCATGGCGCGATTGCAGCTGAGCAAGGAACGGTTTAAACGGGTCCACCGCAGGCTTGATCGCCGGCTTGATGGTGTCGTAGGTCATCGCTTCAGGCAGTGCGCTTTCGCCGATTTCCTTGGTGTCGATGATCGACGGGTAGGCGATGTCAGGCAGTACGCCCTGGTGCTGGGTGCTCTGGCCGGAGACACGGTAGAACTTCGCCAGCGTCAGTTTCAGTTCGCCATGGTTCAGCGGCTGAATGGTCTGCACGGTGCCTTTGCCGAAGGTCTGGCCACCGATGATCAGCGCGCGGTGATAATCCTGCATGGCGCCGGCGAAAATCTCCGAAGCCGAGGCAGAGAGGCGGTTGACCAGCAACGCCATCGGGCCTTTGTAGAACGCACCGCTGTTTTCGTCTTCCAGCACATCGACCTTGCCGTCGGCGTTACGCACCAGAACGGTCGGGCCTTTGTCGATGAACAGACTGGTCAGCTCGGTGGCTTCCTGCAGCGAACCACCGCCGTTGTTACGCAGGTCGATGACCACGCCGTCGACTTTCTCCGACTGCAATTCGGTCAGCAGCTTCTTGACGTCGCGGGTCGTGCTCTTGTACTCGGGATCGCCGGCGCGGTAGGCCTTGAAGTCCAGGTAGAAAGCAGGGATCTCGATGACGCCCAGCTTGTAGTCCTTGCCGTCCTGATTCAGGTGCAGGATCGACTTCTTCGCCGCCTGCTCTTCGAGCTTCACGGCTTCGCGGGTGATCGACACGATCTTGGTGGTCTGGTCGCTCGGCGCATTGCTGGCCGGAACGATTTCCAGACGCACGACCGAACCCTTCGGACCGCGAATCAGCTTGACCACTTCATCCAGACGCCAGCCGATCACGTCGACCATCTCTTTGTCGCCCTGGGCGACGCCGATGATCTTGTCGGCGGTCGCCACTTGCTTGGTCTTGGCGGCAGGGCCGGCCGGCACCAGGCGGACGATCTTGACGTTGTCGTTGTCGCTCTGCAGGACAGCGCCGATGCCTTCCAGAGAAAGGCTCATGTTGATGTCGAAGTTTTCCGCGCTGTCAGGTGACAGATAGTTGGTGTGCGGATCGTAGGACATCGCGAAGGTGTTCAGGTACGCCTGGAACACGTCCTCGCTGCGGGTCTGGCCCAGACGCGCGAGTTGGTTCTTGTAACGCTTGGTCAGGGTTTCCTGAATCTTCGCCGGGTCTTTGCCCGCGATCTTCAGGCGCAGAACCTCATCCTTGACGCGCTTGCGCCAGAGGTCGTCGAGTTCGGCTTCGTTCTTGGCCCAAGGTGCGTCCTTGCGATCAACCAGCAAGGTTTCCTGGGTGTTCAGGTCGATCTTGTCGACGCCCTTGCTCAGTTGCGCCAGGGCGAAATCCAGACGCGACTTGATGCGGTCCAGATAGCGTTTGTAGATGGTAAAGCCTGGGGCCAGGTCGCCGCTTTTAAGGAAGTCGTCGAACTGGAAACGCCACTTGTCGAACTCGGCGATGTCGCTGGCGAGGAAGTAGCTGCGCGCAGGATCGAGGAGTTTCAGGTAGCTCTGATAGATGATTTCCGAACGCTTGTCGTCCAGCGGCGGCTTGCTGTAGTGGTGGCGCTTGAGCAGCTCCACGACATTCAGACTGGCGATGACTTCATCGCGATCAGGTTGAAGATTATCCCAGCTGTTGGCGGCGAACGAACTGGCCGACATTGGCAGGACAGTCAGGCCAATGAGTAATGCAAGGGTGGTGCTGGGTAAGAAATGCTTCATGCTGATTCGACGCGGGGACAATTGATAACGCATATTAGGCCGTCTTTGGAGGTCGCCGGTTCGGTCAGAACACGGTCGCATAATGCAAAAAGCCCAGTGGCCGCGAGGCACATCGGGCTCAGTCAAGACTCACTATGGAGGCACCGTGAAAGCATTGCAAGGCGTTGAAGGTCGTGTGGAATGGGTTGAAGAGCCATCGCCGACGCTGGATGTAGGACAAGTCCGCATCAAGGTCGCAGCCGCCGGACTCAATCGTGCCGATTTGCTGCAACGCTCGGGGCATTACCCGCCACCGCCGGGTGTCACGGAAATCCTCGGGATGGAATGTTCCGGGGTGATTGCCGAGGTCGGCCCGGGCTGCGCCTGGGAAGTCGGCGACCGCGTGTGCGCGCTGGTTGCGGGCGGTGCGATGGCCGAAGAAGTGGTGGTTGATGCGCGGCATGTGCTGCCGGTGCCCGAGGGGATTTCGCTGCACGAAGCGGCGGCGATTCCTGAAGTGTACGCCACGGCCTGGCTGAATCTGTTCCAGCTGGCCGGCCTCCAGCCTGGCGAAAAAGTGTTGCTGCACGCCGGAGCAAGTGGCGTTGGTTCAGCTGCCATTCAGCTGTGCAAGGCGTTCGGCAACCCGGTCTGGGTCACCGTGGGCTCGGCGGAGCGGCTGGCGTATTGCGAATCCCTCGGCGCCCAGGGCGGAGTGCTGCGCAACGAGAACCTGGATGCGCTGAACGACTTCGCGCCATTCAACGTCATCCTTGACCCGGTGGGCGCCAACTACGCGGCGCTGAATCTGAAGGTGCTCGGCGTCGACGGTCGTCTGGTGCTGATCGGGCTGATGGGAGGGCGCAAGTCCGAGCTGGACTTCGCTCAGGTGCTGGGCAAGCGCATCCATATTCTGGGTTCGACCCTGCGCAGCCGCGACGACCAGTTCAAGGCCGACCTGCTCAGCGATCTGGGGCAGCACGTCATGCCGCTGTTCACCGAAGGCCGCCTCAAGCCACAACTGGCGCGCAGTTTTCCGATCAGCGAAGCCGAAGCAGCCTACGCGGAGCTGGCGACCAATCAGGTGTCGGGCAAGGTCGTGCTGGTGATCGACGACAGTCTGGTATGACCCTGCTTTAGCCTTTTGCTGTTCGGTATAGCCGTGCCTCGTCAGCCGACCGGCGGTGGCCCGAACTGTCATTTCTGACAGTAGTCAGCCTGGCCCATTCGGTTCTCAATAAAGCCTTGTTGCGTTGCCTGGTCGGCGAGTGCCGGCTGAGAACGCTTCATCGGACGAGGTGAGGACAGGATGGCCAGGGATCGGAAAGCACAGTCAGTAACGCGGCGAACAGGGGATGTATCAAGGGCACTGCTGGCCATGCCTGACGTGCCGGCAATCATTGATCCAAACGATCCTGATGGCCTGGTTTCCACAGGAACCCAGAATAATGACCTCGACGTGCTGGTGCCGCTTTGGCCGGTTACGGCCGCGGCGGGGGACACCGACCGACTGGACCTGTTCTGGAGCGTTCAGAGCATTGATACACCGGTGGCCACTGCGAATTTTCCTGGACCAATCGATGCCGCGACGTTTCCTTACTCCCTGAAGGTCGACAAAAACATTCTGCAGCCGGATGGCCAATACCAGCTCTGGTACAGGATCACCAGTGCCGCGAATGACACTGCCTCCTCCGAGCGCCGTACCGTCACCATTGACACCCGCCCACCGAGCTATAACCAGCAGTTGATGCCTTTGTTGTTACCTGCTGATCTGGTGGGCGGAGTGATCAACGAGGCGTACCTGGCAAGCGATGACCATGACGATGCAGTGGAACTGCGTCTGCCGAGCCCTGTGTATCTAGACGCGAAAGACGGCGACGTGGTTGATCTTTACTGGTCTCAGGACAATCCGCCAACGACATCGGTTGTGGCCAGCGTGACGGTGAGCCAGGCGCAGATCGACGCGGACGATATCCGCATCCGCCTGCCCGGCAGCGCCGTGCGTGCGCCTGATCGGGATGGCGTTTTTTACGCGACTTATAAAGTGCGGGACCGGGCCGGTAACGAGACCGACTCGTTCTCCCGCGAAACCCCTGCCACCGTCGCACTCAAGCCACTGCCAGGGGGCGATTTGCCCGAGCCGGTGTTCCCTGAGGCCGATATCTACGGCTACATCAACTGCTCCCACGAGCCCTGGAACGGGATCGTGGTGCGCATCGAGTTCGTTCGTAACCTGTTTGAATATCAGGATGAGATCACGCTGTACTGGCAGGGTTATCACACGTGGAACGGCAACGATCCGATTGCGGGCACCGAGGGCGTATTTGCCAGAACGGTCAGCGCTCAGGACGTGGCTGACGGTCATCTGGACATCCGGGTCGAGCCTTTCAATCTTCACATCCAACCCATCATCGAAGGATCGGCGCTGGCCACTTACCGGTTGACGAAACTCAGCGGGCCGTCGGGCGCGTCCTCCGAGGGGCTGGTGAAGATCAATCGTCGGTGGCCCGATGGAGAAATCTGCGATTCGAAGAGGCAGGTCCCTACGTTTGGCTCGCGCAAGGTGAGCGGCTGCACGGCCTGTCGCACAGTCAGTCGATTCATCGCCCGCGTGCTCCAGGCACTCGGGCGTGGTGGCAAAGGGCAGTAACCCTGGAAACCCAGGACGCGTCAGGCGGAATCGGCGCGAGTCAACTCAAGGAGAAAAGACATGAGCAACCTATCAATCGAACAGACCCGTGCGCTTGCCAGTGCCCTGGTGCGCAACGTCGATCAGCAGAAGCAGGTCATTAAAACACGCTTGTCTAGAGCGCCAACGCTGGAAGCGCCGTCTACGCCGGTCTGGTGGGGCGGCGATCCTGAGTTCGCAGGCCTGGTGCCTCGGCCGGAGCAGGAGCAGCCGATGGCTCTCAAGATCCCCTTGTGGCCCGAGCGCGCAAAACCGGGTGAGACTGATTGGCTTCAGCTCCAGTGGAAAGCGTCAACCTCGGGTTCTTGGCTGGATGCCGGCCCAGCAATCCCTTTTGATGGTCCGTTGGACCCAGCTAACTTCCCGACCGAGGTGGTGTTCGACAAATCCAACTTTGCCGACGAAGGCACCTACGATTTGCAATACATCGTCGTGAACGACTCGGGCAACCCTGGAACATCCTTTACCACCCAATTCCGTATCGACAAGACGCCACCCAATGGTGGTCAGGCGCCAATGGCCGTGGAGTTTTTCGACGCTGACATTATCGGCGACGGCATCACCCAGGATTACCTGAATACCAATGGCGGTGTGGATCTGGTCATCCCGGATTATTTAGACGAGCAGAAAGGCGATGAACTGCAAATTTTCGTTTTTCGAGACGGGACGAGCCCGACCGGCTCGGTGCATACCGGAGTGCTGGATGGTAACCGGAGGATCAAGGTACCGGCTGCCGCTTTCGCCGGTATAGAGGATGGCACCATCTTCGTGAGCTACAAGCTGGCCGACAAGGTGGGCAACGTAGGTGATTTCGCTTTAAACCAGAGAACGGGCCTCTTTCTCAAGCCGCTTCCTATTGCTCCCCTGGCTGCACCGCGTGTGCCGAAGGCCGCAGGTGACAATACACTGCAACTTGTCGACATTGACTCGAACGGTACAAATCTGGTTGAAATTGACCCGTTCTTGAATGCGCTTGAAAACGACAATCTGGTGCTCACCTGGGGCAATGCGCCAACCACTTCGAGTCACAAGATCACCGACCCAAATGCGCTGATCCTGATCAATGTTCCCTACAAAACCATGTTGGGGCCAGCCTATGGCTCGGCGACTGGCGTCGTGCCCACCACGGTGAGCTACTACGTCGCGCGTGGCACCAAGACGTTCGACTCGGCGCCCGCCACCATCAATGTGGATTTCTTCGTCCCCGGGCCCGTGAACCCGGACCGGCCAAATCCGGTGAATACCAAACTGCCACAAGTCACGGTAAAGGGCGCGGTTTCTACAGTCGATAACGTGCTGACCCAGGCAGACGTCGGTGAAAACGTTACGGTAGCGCTCGAGCTGTACGACCCTATCAGTCCGAACGAGGAGATGGTCCTGTATTGGGGTGATCTCACCAAAGAGGTCGCCAGGCTCAGCCCTGTAGTGGGGACGGCGGGTGATGCCTATGAATTCGTTCTGGGCTGGGACAAGATCAAGGACCTGCCCAGCAGCACGGCAGTGCGGCTGGGACAAGATCAAGGACCTGCCCAGCAGCACGGCAGTGCCGGTGTTTTATACCGTCGGCCGCATTAGAGGGGCTGGCAACCCCGCTCCCCCGCTACCTAACGTCGAATCATGCGTGCCGACGTTGGTGGATGTCAGCGACGCGCTGCCGATCAAGCTCGCCAATCCCGAGTTTCCCCTCGCGTACATCTTGCCGGGCGATATTCCTATTCTCAACTGCAGTACGCACGTCGGCCCTGAACAATTGGTTCGTGTGCGCATTCCGGCAAACCCTAATCTGAAGGGTGGTGAAACGCTTGATTTTACGTGGCAGTGCTACGTCGACAAAGAAGGGACACAAACGGCGGGGGGCCCGTCGACATTCTCGAAGACCATCACTGCCGAGCAGGTCGTAGAAGGTTTTACATTCGATCAGGGGCCGTTTACTGAGTACGTCCTGCCAACGGGTGCTTCCGGGTCGATCAGAGTGACGTATCGGTCTGTTACCACACCGCCAATGCAGGGTGAGACGCTGATCAGAGCAACGGGTTTGGGCCCAGGTGGCACCTGTGAGCCAAATACCCTTCGTGCACTCGGAGGGCGTGGGTGCTGCTGTTAGTCGGTACGCTCAATTTCAGATTGACTGTCTGGATCTTTAATTGAGGCAATAAAAGACAAGGCCGTGCTTAACGGCCTTGTCTTCTCAGACTTCTCGCCGCGCTGGACGATGAGCGGTAGTCAATATCGCTGTAAGAAACTACGCTCAATAAGTTAGGAAACGTCCTACACCGGTAACAATTTGAAGAATGTAGTCTTCGCGCCTTTGTCCTGCGGAGCTTTCTGTATCCGTGGGAATGGCGATATTCCCAAGGAGCTGGACATGGCTGAATCGCGATTCATACCTTCCCGTTATTTCATCCCCTCAACGTTTATTTCCCTTGCGCTGTGCATCAGCGCTGCCGCCCAGGGGCGCGCACTGGAACCTGACGAATCTGCGGTGGTTAACCAGGGCGACACGGCAGAAACCTGGGGGTTGGCGCCGGGTTCTTCGCTGACGGTGAGCAGCGGCGCCCAGGCCCTGAGGATTTCTGGCGGTGGCGCAGGCGCCGTGGTCAATTTGAATGCGGGGAGTTCAACGACAAGCATTAATTTCAGCGCGCCGGGCGCCCTGGCGAACGTCACTGGCGCCAGCGTTATTAGCAGTGGCAATTCAATCGCTATGACGCTCAGCGACGGGCAGGCGGTCCTCACGAACGCGACCATTATCAGCGAGGCCGGCCTCGGTCTCAGCGGCGCACAGTATCAGGGCGGGCCCGGCAGCGCGTTCCAGGTCAATGGCGGCACCATCAGCGGTGGGTCTGGGGGCGCAACGCTTTCCTCTCGCAGCACGCTGGACGCCACGGGCGCCGTGATCACCGGCACCGGCGCCAACAGCTACGGGGTTCGCGGTTTCGGCTCGGACATTTCCCTGCGCGGCAGTACCGTCACCGGCGGCTTGAACGGCCTCGTCTATCGGGTGGATACGGCCAATGTGCGCGAGGGTACGGTCAATATCGAAGGCTCACATATAGAAGGCACCAACGGCGCTGCGATCCTGCTCAATGGTCAGGGCGGCGGAATGGTTGCCAACCTCAACCTGCTCAACGGCACCACCTTGACGGGCGGCAACGGCAATGCGCTGGAAGTTTCCAACACGGCGACGGCGAACGTGCTGCTGCAGAGCAGTGAAGTGACCGGTAACTTCGCTATCTCCAACGGCAGCATTGCCAACCTGACCTTCGATCAGGGCCGGTTGATCGGTAACGTTTCGGCGGATGCCACCAGCAGCGGCACCCTGGCGCTGAACAATGGCTCTGCGCTCACGGGCGATGTCACCGGTATTGATGCGGTCAATCTGAATGCGAGTTCCATTACCGGAAACGTAACCTCGGCCAGCAGCGCCGGTGTGGTTTCGCTGGCTAACGGGTCAGTGCTGGAAGGCAACGTCAACAGCGACAACGTCAGCCTGAACGGCAGTCAGATGATCGGCGATATCACGTCGATGAGCAGTGCCGGCGTGGTATCGCTGGTGGAGGGTTCGGCGCTGCAAGGTAACGTCAGCAGCGACAACGTCAGTCTTGACGCCAGCTCGATTACCGGCGATGTCACGTCGGCCAGCGGAGCAGGTGCCGTCAAGCTGGTTCGCCGCTCTTTGGTAAGAGGCAACGTGAACAGCAACAACGTCAGTCTCGATGCCAGTTCGATAGCCGGCAATGTCACCTCGACCGGCAATGCGGGCGTTGTGTCGCTGGCGGCAGGCTCCCTGGTGGAAGGCAATGTCAGCAGCAACGACGTTAGCCTTGATGCCAGTTCGATAGTCGGCAATGTCACGTCGATCGGCGGCGCAGGTGTGCTGAGATTGCTGGGTGGCTCAACGCTGAAAGGCGATGTCAGCAGCAGTAATGTCAGCCTGGATGCCAGTTCAATGTCCGGCGACATCACCTCCGGTGGCGGCGTTGTTTCGCTGGCCAACAACTCGGTGTTCACCGGCAACTTGATCAACGTTGACAGCGCCACCCTCGCGGGTTCCTCCACCTGGGATATGGTGGGTTCCAACACCCTCAACTCACTCGCAATGAATGACAGCACGGTGAGGTTTGGCGCAACCAACGCGTTCTATCAGCTCAACGTCGGCACGCTGTCCGGCAACGGCACCTTCGTCATGGACGCGGACTACCTCACCAACGAGCACGACCTGCTTAACGTCACCGGTTCTGCGACGGGCAGCCATACCTTGCTGATCGCAGGTTCCGGCGTCGATCCGACCTCACCACAGCCCTTGACTGTCGTGCAGACCGGGGGCGGTAACGCGACCTTTACCTTGGCGGGCGATCGTGCTGTGGACGTGGGGACCTATTCCTATCAACTGGCGTCGGCCAGCAACAGCGCTGGCGGGACCGACTGGTTTCTGGACCCGAATACCGCGACGATCAGCCCCGGCACGCGCTCGGTGCTGGCGCTGTTCAACACCGCGCCGACGGTCTGGTACGGCGAGCTGACGTCCCTGCGCAGCCGCATGGGTGAGTTGCGCTTCAACGGCGGCAAGGCGGGAGGCTGGGTGCGCACCTACGGCAACAAATACAACGTCGATGAAGCGTCGGGTGTGGGTTATCAGCAGACGCAACAGGGCCTGTCCCTCGGCGCCGATGCTCCGTTGCCAGTCGGCGACGGGCAGTGGCTGGTGGGTGCACTGGCCGGGCACAGCAAATCCGATCTTGATCTCAGTCGCGGTACGTCGGGCACGGTCAACAGCTACTACGCCGGGATTTACACCACCTGGATGGACCAGGCGAGCGGCTACTATTTCGACGGTGTGTTGAAGTTCAACCGCTTCCGCAATGACTCGAAGGTCAGCATCAGCGACGGCACGCGCGCCAAGGGTGATTACGACAACTCGGGCGCCGGTGGTTCGGTAGAGTTTGGCCGCCATATCAAGCTGGACGACGGCTATTTCATCGAACCCTACAGCCAGTTGTCCGCCGTGGTGATCCAGGGCAAGGATTACGAGCTGAACAACGACATGCGTGCGGAAGGCGATCGCACCCGTTCGCTGCTGGGCAAGGTCGGCATGACGGCAGGTCGCAACTTCGAGATGAGTGATGGCAAAGTGTTACAGCCGTATGTTCGGGTGGCGGGTGTACACGAGTTCGCGAAGAACAACGAAGTTCAGGTGAACAACAACGTGTTCAACAATGACTTGTCCGGTTCGCGAGGTGAGTTGGGGGCGGGTGTTGCCGTGGCGTTCTCTGACAGCCTGCAGGTGCATGCTGATTTCGATTACTCCAACGGCGAGAACATCGAGCAGCCGTTTGGCGCGAATGTGGGACTGCGTTATAGCTGGTGATCGTTAATGGAAGCCGACATCTTCGTCAGATGTCGGCTTCTTGTCTGATTAGCGGAGGCCCACCACCAGACACAGCGAGTATGGAATCACCGAGGCGACTGCATAACCCTCTGCGCCGGTCACAAGGTTTTTTACGTAGTTTTTGTTTAAGGCATAGCCGTTGCTCGACCAGTAAAAGTCGTTGCCTTGCGGCCAGATCCCGGGGTACAGGTTATAGATAGAACGCAGCTCGTCCATGTTGGGAATTCTGAACCCCGAAGCTTCTGCATCCTTTTTGCCCCATGGGTAGCGATTTAGGCCGAATCCTCCGCAGACAATAACGTTGCTGACCTGAACCGTGTAAGCACCGGAGCGGCCCTGAGCATCACGAACGGTAATGGTGGCACCGCCATTGCCTCTGCTGAATACCTTGCCGTTCGCATCGACGGTCACCAAGGCCGTATTGCTCGAAGAGTAGGAGTAAGGAGGCACGCCGCTGCTGGGAATTCGCGTCGCTGTCGTGCCTGCTGGCCATGAAACGGGTAAAACATCTGGCCTACTATCCGGGACGTACAGCCGACCGTTAAGGTTGATAACGGATGTGTCCAGTACGAACTCCGGTATCGCAGGAATCACTGAAAACTGACGCACAGCCGATGCAGGATTTTCAGCGTATTGCCCCACGGCCTTGAGACTGTGAGGACCCAGCGGCACACCCACCGACAGGCGCCAGTCACCGTCACTCCCCACTGCGGTCTTCCCTTTGGAAGCATTCCCGTCAAAGACTTCTACTTGTTCGTTCGGCGCAGCCGTGCCCAATGCCGTCACGGTGGTCTCCGTGGTTTCGCCATTCTGAGTGATCTCGCCGTTTGAGTCGTGCACGCTCAGGGTCGGCACCGTTGCGGCCCGGACATCGAACGTCCACGGTGGGGACACCGGATGACTCGCGTACAACGCTTTGGCAGTCAGGCTGTGGTTCCCAGTGCCCAGGCCGCTTACCGACCGCGACCAGTCGCCGCTGGTGTTCACGCTGGCAGTGCCCTTGGAAGACGCGCCGTCGAACACCTCCACGGACTGACCGATCGACGCCTTGCCCGATGCGGTGACTGTGTTCTCGTAGGTCGAGCCGCCATTGCTCACCGGCGTTCCATCGGGATCTACGACCTGGGTGATGGTCGGGGTCACCAAGGCGGTGATGGTGAAGTTACGTACCGGTGATTCCGGGTAGCTTGCGTAGTCGCCTTTGGCTTTGATTTTATGGACGGCGACGTTCAGGCCGGTCAGAGGCAGTGTCCATTGTCCACCTGCGTTGGCGCTGACTTTGCCGAGCGTCGCCGCTCCGTCAAAGACCTCGACCTGCAGGTTCGCACTGGCGCTCCCCGTCACCACGACGTCGGTATCCACTGTAAATCCGTCGGGCGGAATCTCGACGTTTTCCGAGTCCTTGATGCTGGTAATCGTTGGGGTGACAGCGACCGCGACGATTACTGTCCAGACCGTTGATTCGGGCTCCGTGCCATATAGCGCTTTAGCCTTGAAGGGATGCGAGGCTACCGTTAGCCCCGAAACGGTCAACGACCAGGTACCGGCATTGTTTGCACGCGCCGTACCTTTGGAGGTGTTGCCGTCAAACAGCTCGATCTGCTGATCGGGACTGCCCTGGCCGGACACCGTGACGCTGGTCTCAACGGTCGATCCGCCGTTGCTGATTGGCCCGTTTGAATCGACCACCTGAGTGATGGTCGGCGTCAGGTTGGCTATCACATCAAACCGACGGGGCGGCGAAACCATTCCGCTTCCATCCAGCGCGCTGGCCTTCAGGCTGTAGGTTTTCACGGTCAATCCCGGCAGGGATCCGCTCCAGACGCCGCTGCTGTTGGCAGTCACGGTGGATAGACGCGTGCCACCGTCGAGAATTTCCAGCTCGGTTTCGACGGTGGAAGTGCCGCTGATGCTCACTGTGGTATCGAACGTCGTCCCGCCGTCAATCACTTCGCCCTTGCTGTCGCTGACGCTGACGATCCACGGGTTGACCCAGTCGTGGTGCAGCTTGAAGTCATAGACCGTCTGGGGAAACCGCACAGCCGTGCTCTCGCTGTCGATGCGGTCGAAGGCGACATTGCAGATCACCCTAAGGCGGGTGTCCTGTCCGAGTTTTTCGAGCTCGGTGCGCGGGACGCTCTCGGACAGACCATTCGTGGCCTGGGCACTGGTCAGCACCGCGCCATCCAGCAGCGTGATGGTGTAGACGCCGCCGCTGCCGGTTTCCCCTTCAAGACGCAGCCACACGCGTTGCTCCGCCGCAGCAAAGGGCCACTTGCCCACGGTCGTCGTCGCGTTGCCGGTGAAGGTTGCCAGGTTCAGCGTCTGAGCGTCGGCCTGCGTGATGTCCGGATGCGGCAAGTCCTCGTCAGGGTCGCCAAAGGGCAGTACAGAGAGCATCAAGGCGTCGGACTGTTGCTCTGCCATGTCACGTTTGACGCGATAGGACACGTAGACATCGCGCCCGATGTTCGCGCCGACCACGGTAGCGGGCACCGCGAAGTTGACGGGCCCATTCTGGCTGACCGTCTGTTCCTGGTCGGCAGGTGAGCCAGCCCCCGGACTGCCCAGCCACATCATGGTGACGGTATCCTTCGGCTCCATGCTGGGGTAATCCACCTGCACGGTCACACCTGCCTGCGCATCCATGGGGTCAAGCTTCTCGGCGCTGGCCTTCACCTTGGTAGAAGCGCTGGCTTCCGGCTTGGCAGAAGCGCTGGCTTCCAGCACGGTGGGGGCGGGCAGATCGCCGATGAGTTTGCCGATCACCAGATCCAGCGTTTCCGAATATTGAAACTGGCCGGTGGCGCCGCGTTTGAGGGTGTACAGCACCCGTACTTTAGTATTGATGTTGGCATCGACCAGGGACCGCCGAACCTTGAAATCGACCACTTCGCCGGCAGTGGCAGTGGTGATGGGGAGCCAGTCGCTGCCGCTGCCCTCCAGCGGATGACCCAGCCAGTACCAAGTGAGCGTGTCTCCAGCGACCGTGCCGACATAAACGACGCGTAACGTGACGTCTACACCGGGATTCAGCTCGGGGTCGAGCACGCCGTTCACCGCTTCGCGGATGATCGGCGCAAGCAGTTCGGCCAGGTGTTGTCCGACCTTGACGAGCAAATGCTCCGAGACTCGCACCGTGGAGGCACCATTGGTTACCTGATAGCTGACGTCCAGCGTGCCGTTCTCAAGCAAGGCGATGTGTTCGCCCATCACCGGGATATAAACGACGTTGCCTGCTTCGTTGGCCGTAACGATGTGCTGCTCTGCATGGCGGTAGATCGAGCCATCGACGCGGGTACCGAGCCAGATCAGATCAATCAGATCGCCATTGGCCATGTCGACGTAGACCGGAATTTCCACGTGGACGCGCTCTTCGAACGGGTAAAGCACATCACCGATCAGTTCCAGAATGCGCGGGATTTTCAGGGGGGCTACGCCGGTGATTCGGGCGATTGCCACTTTCGATGACTGCGGCTTTTCATTGGCTTTGTTCAGGACGTAGGATGCTTGAGCGGCGGCGCCGAGCAACTCGCGCACAAGTGCGTTGGGGACAGTGGTGTAATAGATTGACGGGATGTTGCTCACCGTCACGGTCTGGCTATGCGTCACCGGCGCACCTGTGATTGGGGTACCGCGCCAGGTCATGGTCACGGTGTCGCCAGCCTGGAAAGGACTCCCGGTAACGTTGATGACCACCGTGACGTCGGCGCTGCCCAGATCGCCGAGGTCGATCACCCCGTTGAAGGCTTCTTCGATGATCGGTGCGGGCAGGGTCCCGGCGCCGGCGTCCACCTTTACGTAGGTCCGAGCCGACCATTTCTCGGAGAAGTTCAAGACCTCGTCGTAGACCTGATAGTGGACGCGCAACTCTGGGTCATTGCCAGCTTCGAGTATGGCGGCCTGATCGATGGTGATGACGATAGGCTCTATGCCCGCGGCCTCGGTTTCAGTGATCTGCCGACGGCGAGACACGGTGCCCCACTGCAACTCGACAGTGTCGCGAGCCTTACGTCCGGGGTAAATGCCGATGGTCACGGGGATGCCAGCTTCTGCGGAATTTTCATCAACCCCGTTCTTGGCAATGTCCTCCGGCAGTTCCGGCGCCTTGAGTTCGGAGTGCCAGGGTTCATTCGGCTCTTTGTCCTTGCCCCCCGGCCGATCGAGTTTGACCCGCAGGCGCAACGGCACGGAGTCTTCGGGCTGGGTTGAGCCGGTGCGGGTCAGTCGGTAGAACACCCTTTCAGCCCAGTCGGGTATGACCTGATCGGTGGGCAGCGTGAAATTAATGCGCTTGTCGATATCGTCGGCGCCGACCGTGTGACTGGCCACCGGCAGGTCGTCCCAGTAGATGTAAAGACGGTAGCGCAACGGCGTGTTGTCCCAATAAATGTCGACACGGTCGCCCTCCTGCATGCGCAGCCAAGGGTCGACGGCAGCTAATATACCGTCCGGGTCTGTTACGAGGCCGATATTGATCCCGCCGTCACCGCCCACGACGGGGGTGACCAGACCAGTGATCAGCAACGGACGCAACGCGAGTATCGAGTAGTCGCCGTCCGAGGGTGGGAGGAGGGTGCCTGAGTCTCGTTTCATGGTGAGCTTCCTTGTTCAGGGGGGACGCTGACCGGGGATTGGCAGTAAAACGTCTGCATAGGCTGCCGTCGACTCCCCAGCCGGAGTTTTGATCGGGAGCGCCATCCATCGGCCGGCCCTTGACTGGCCTTACAGGTGTCGCGCCCCAGGTTGATAAGCACTGTCGAGCTGAAATTTCATCACGGCGTGGACCCCATGTCCCCGCCGCACTCGCGTTTCATATCAAATTGAAATACCGAAGGCGGGATGGCGCCCCGTTACCCAGAATCCAGACTCGATGGGAAGGGTGTTCAGGAACGGTAACCTTCAATCTCCACCAGCCGTCGGCGTCGGCCACCACGGTACCGAGCTGCACGCCTACTCCTTGTTCACTCGGGGCGTCCAGGAGCTTCACTTCCAGGTTTGGATAGGACGTACCAGCAAAGGTCAGTTCTCGGTCGGAAGTCGTGCCGTGGTCCGGTATTTCGTCGCCGTTTGAGTCCTGGATGCTGGTAATGTCCGGATTGGTAGGGATGGGGTTGACGCTGAAGGTGCGCACCGCCGACTCAGCTTGATCGCCATACAGCGCTTTGGCCTTCATGGCGTGCGATGTAACAGCCAGCCCACTGATCCCGAACACCCACTCGCCGTTCGCGTCTACAACCGGGTTGCCTTGGGAGGTCGCGCCGTCAAACACTTCCAGGCCAAGGTTGGGTGCCGCAGTGCCACGCAGGGTCACGCTGGTGTCGGTTGTCGAACCGTTGTCGGGGATTTCCTTCCCTTTGGAATCCGTGACGCTGTCGATCTCGGGAGGGTCGAGCACCACCGGCTGACCGATGCTGAACACCAGCTTTTCGGAATAACTTTGATGTTCGCTGGCTGCACGCTTCACCCAGTACCAGACCTCGACAGTGCCACCGGCATTGCCCGAAATGTTTTCCACGTTAATGGTGAATGACACGTCTTTATTCACGGTACTTGGGGCGATCTCGATCGAGTCCCCCACGGGGCCGGCGATGCTACCCTTCCACAGGTAATGCACTTCGTCGCCGGTTGCCATGGCGGAGTAAGCCGGTACTGTGAGGGTTGTGGCGACGTAGGGTGGAACGATCGCGCCATTTTGCACCGCTGCAACCTCGGGCTTCGGCAGCTCGGTAACGGGCTTGCCGACTCTGAGCGTTGCAGCACGGGCGGATTCTCGTCGGGAAGCAACTTTGGACAGAATGAAATACAGCTGGAGGGTGCCGCCTTCAATGGCTTTAAGGTGCGTGCCTGACACGATGAAATCGATGGGTTTCTTGTCGTTGGCTTCGTCGCCGGAGATGGGGTGCGAACTCAGATCCGGGTCGTAGATGGAGCCGCCAAGCCGAGTGCCGATCCACTTCAGGATAAGTACATCGCCGCTCGCCATGCTGTTATCCCATGGGATCTGCACCGTCGTGTTGGCGAGCTCCGGATTGATCGCGCCCTGTTCGGCATCAAGGGCAACCGGCGCGGCCATGCGCACGGCCTCGCCAGTAACACTGATGAACGCCCCGTTGGACTTCGACTCGGTACTGTCCTGATGCAGCAAACGATAAGAGAAGACCGCCTGGGTCTGAGCCAGCTGTCGGACCACGGCGTTGGGGATCTGTATCTCGTACATATCCGGCAAGTCGTCGATAATGACTTCCGGCGCCTCATGGATTACCTGCTGGCCCTCGGCACTGGTGCCCGTCAGCCTCACCACGATCTTGTCGCCCAGGAGGAAGCTGTCCTTGACCTCCCCGAAACGCGAGAATGTCTGTTTGCCCATCGACGCGCGCAACTGTGCGGCCTGTTTCGGCGTTAATGATTTATAGAGTTGCCTCGTCATCTTGCGCTCATTGGACGCCCAGACCGCCACCGTTACCGGGCTGCTCCCCAACGTGTCCAGGTCCAGCACGTTATTGGTTGCTTCACGGACAATTGGCGAGGACAGCCGGGAGGTATCGGTATTAACGGTGATACGGATCTCGGCGGCCCAGTCCTCCGAGCGGTTATCGACGATGTCATAGACTTCATAGGTCACGGCCAGGCCGTTATCGTTTGAGTCTCCTGCCTCAAGAATGACTTCCTTCTTGACGGTGATCTCGATTGACTTATTCACTTGCTCGGCAGTGACCTGGTGGAGCACAAACTGCCCGCCCCAGGAAAGCTTGATGACGTCCCATTCAGCCATTTCAGGGTACGGCGCAATCGTGACCGGCACGCCCTTCTCGGCATCCTCCTTATCTACACCAAATTCAACGATCTCCGGCGGCATTGATAGTTTTAGTGCCGAATGCCCGGGGGTATCCCCGTCCTGATCTCTCCCACCCGGACGCTCGAGTTTGACCATTAGGTCGGTGGGGCCGGACCGCTCAACGTCCTGGCCCCGCCGCTTGACGTCGTACCACAGGGTGTAAATGCCGGTATCGAGGTGTCTGTCCTGGATAAACGCAGTCACCCGCTGGTTGACCTCTTCCTCCGTGATGGACTGCGAGGTGACCTCCACGGGCTGCCCAGGATTACTCTGAGGATTAGAGAGGAGCAACACCGACACGCTGTCGCCGGTACCCATGGTCGACCACGCCGGAATATAGAGCTGCAACCCTTGCGGAAAGTTATCCACCACGGCGCCGTGGTTGATGCCCCATAGCGTCTGGCCGGGTGCAGCGGGTGGCTCGAGGAGAGGGCCCACGCCACCGGGAATTTCCAGCTTGTCGAGGGCTTTGGTACCGCTGGAAGGGCGAGACGAATTGCGCGGCGCTGAGGTCATGGCGGTTGACTCCTGTCGGGAAATTTCCAGGAGTCATTGGGCGCCGGATTGAGGGAACTGACTACTGTCAGAAGTGACAGGTTGGGCTGCCTTTGGTCGGCTTTAACGCGTGCCAGAAAGGCAGCTGTCACAAACGTGGTCTGGCCCTCTGCGGGGTGCTATTTCCAGCTATGGATGGGCCATCCGGCGTTTTCTGCCGCTTCTCGCAGCGCCGGATCCGGGTTCACCGCGTGGGGGAAGTCCACCTTCTCCAGCAGTGGCAGATCATTGCGCGAATCCGAGTAGAAACTCGCGCCCTCCAGGTTTTCGCCTTCCTGATCCAGCCACGCCATCAGCCGTGTGATTTTGCCTTCGCGGTAGGTGAGCACGCCGCTGGTCTTGCCGGTGTAAACACCGTGGGCGACTTCCAGGTCGATGGCCAGCACTTCATCAACGCCGATGCGCTCGGCAATGGGCTTGACCAGATGCACGCCCGACGCCGAGATGATCAGAATGCGATCGCCCGCAGCGCGGTGCTCGGCAATGGCTTTGGTGGCATCGCTGAAAATGATCGGCTCGATGTAATCCTCGACCCAGGGCCCCACCAGAAAATCCACTTCCTCCGGCGTGCGCCCGACCATCGGGTCCAGGCTGAACGCCATGTAATCTTCCATGGCCAGTTCGCCCCTGCCGTAGGCGGCCATCAGTTCGTGGTCCTTCTTCATGAACCACTCGGGATCGACCCAGCCCAGCCGGCCCATCTGCTCGCTCCACAGGCTGGAACAGTCACCGTGGATCAGGGTTTCGTCCAGATCGAAAATTGCTAACGCCATTAAAGCTGTCCTCTTTATTCATGACATGCGCGATCTCGGAAGCGCGCGCTGCTGTCGGTATTACGCAGATCTCCGTAGGAGCTGCAGGAGGTTACGACGGTGGCGAACGCTGTGGGTCAGATGCACAGAGGTCGGCTGATCAAACGCGTTCGCCAGCAAGCCCGCTCCTACAGGGGTGGCGTCGAATTCATGCGACTTCACACAACGCTGACGCTTCGATGTGCAGGGTGACGCGCTGGCCGTTCGGGTGCAAGTCGCTGGCCGAGCGGTTGAGCACGTCGACAACCAGTTCCACGCCCCGGGCATCGACGCGATAGCGGATCACGTTGCCCAGTAGGCTGTGGCTGCGCACTTCGCCTTCCAGTGAACCGGTCAGGCTCAGTTGAATCGCTTCCGGGCGAATCGCCACGCGGCTGTTGATCGGGCGTTGCATCAGGCGGCTGGCGGCGTCGGCCTCCAACAGGTTGTAGTTGCCGATGAAGCCGGCGGCGAACGCATCGACCGGCGCGGTGTAGAGGGTTTCGGCGTCGCCGCTCTGCACGATTCGGCCCTGATTCATCAGGAAAATCCGGTCGGACATGGTCAGCGCTTCTTCCTGATCGTGGGTCACGAAAATCGTCGTCAGGCCCAGCTCCTGCTGAATCGCACGGATCTGCTCGCGCAGGTGCTTGCGGATGCGCGCATCGAGGGCCGACAGCGGTTCATCGAGCAGCAGCAGGCGAGGGCGAGTCACCAGGGAGCGCGCCAATGCGACGCGCTGACACTGCCCCCCCGACAGCTGATGGGGGTAGCGCGTGGCGAACTCGTTCAGCTCCACCAGCTTGAGCACCTCGGCCACGCGCTGCTTCATTTCATCGGTGCTGACTTTCTGCATGCGCAGGCCGAAGGCAACGTTCTGTTCCACGTTCATGTTGGGGAACAGCGCGTAGCTCTGGAACACCATGCCGATGCCGCGCTTCTGCGGCGACACCGGCACCAGGTCTTTGCCGTCGAGGAAGATGCTGCCGCTGGTCACCGACGTCAGCCCCGCGATGCAGCGCAGCAGGGTGGACTTGCCGCAACCGGACGGGCCGAGCAGGGTGACGAATTCGCCTTTTTGGATTTCGCAATTGATGTCGCTGAAGACCGCTGTGCTGCCGTAATTCTTCTGCAGGTTTTCGACACTGACGAAGCTCATATCAGTCTTTGTCCTTGTTCAGTCGGTTGGCCGCCCACGTCAGCAGCAGTACGAAAAAGAAGTAGGAAATCACCAGCGCGCTGTTGAAGTGACCGCTGCTGTTGCGCATGTTGTTGAGGTACACCTGCAGGGTTTCGTAGCGGGTGCCCACCAGCAGATTGGCGAACACGAATTCGCCGAACAGGAACGAGAACGACAGCAGCAGGGCGATCATCAAGCCCTTGCGCAGGTTCGGCAGCACCACCAGAAACGCGGCTTGAAAGGTATTGGCGCCAAGCAGTTGCGCGGCGTCCATCAGATCGACCAGGTTGATCGCTTGCAGGTTGTTGGTGATCGCCCGGTACATGAACGGCAATGCCACGGTGAAGTAGCAGCCGATCAGAATCCATGGCGTACCGACCATCGCCAGCGGCCCGGAGCCGTAGAGCTGCAACAGGCCTACCGACGACACCACCGGCGGCACCGCGAAGGGCAACAGGATGAGGATGTTCATCAGCGCGTCGAGCTTGGGGAAGTGGTAATGCACGACGAACAGCAGCGGCAGAATCAGCACCACGGACAGCGCCAGCGCGCCGACGCACACCAGCAGCGATTGGCCGAACGCGCGCAGAAAACGCGGATCGCTCCACAGCGCGACGTACCATTTGTAGGTCAGGCCGTCGGGCAGAATCGTTGCCGACCAACTGGTGGCGATCGAATACACAAAGGTGCCCAGCAGCGGCGCCAGCAGAATCAGAAACAGCAGGTACACCACGACGCGGTGGTAAAGCCCCGGCGGGCGGCGTTCAGCGCGAGACATGGTAGCTCCTCTTCAACAGCCACTGATGCACGACGGTCACCAGCGTCATCATCCCCACCAGAATCATCGCCAGGGCGCTGGCCATGTTCGGGTCCAGCGTGATGTCGCCCGCGACCATTGCCGCAATGCGGATCGGCAAGACGTTGAAATTGCCGGTGGTCAGCGCATACACCGTGGCGTAGGCGCCCAGCGCGTTGGCCAGCAGGATCACGAAGGTGCCGAGCAGTGCCGGGGTCAGCACCGGAATCCCGATGTGCCGCCAGAAATCCCAGCCGCTGGCCCCCAGCAGCGACGCCGATTCGCGCCAGTCTTCACGCAGTGCGTCGAACGCCGGGTAGAGCAGCAGCACGCCCAGGGGGATCTGGAAGTAGGTGTAAAGAATGATCAGGCCGGTTTTCGAGTACAGGTTGAAGTCATCGATGACCCCGGCCTGTTTGAGAATCAGCGTCAGCGCGCCGTTGAAGCCGAGCAGGATGATGAAGGCAAACGCCAGCGGCACCCCGGAAAAGTTACTGGTCATATTGGCAAAAGCGCTGACGAAATCCCTCAGCCGCGACGGCACCTTACGCAGCGAATAGCTGCCGAGAATCGCGATGACTATGCCGATCAGGCTCGACCAGAAGCTGATCTCCAGGCTGTACTGCATCGCCTGGCGGTAGAAGCGCGAATTGAAGGCCTTGATGAAGTTGTCGATGCCCCAGCCGGCGTCCGATTGCAGGCTGTTGATCGCCACCCAGGCCAGCGGCGCGATCTGAAACGCAATGAAGAAAACCGCAAACGGCACGAGGCACAACAGCCCCAGCCATTTGCCGCGGCTTTGTGAATTCACTTGAGCACCTCTCTGCACACAGGTTTGTCGTGGGGCACGCCGAGCAGTTCGCAGACGGTGCCGCAGATCTCGGTCTGTTTCGGTTGCGCATCGGGGTCAAGGCTGAAGGCGTCACCGAGCACGAACAGCGGGACCTCGCGTTCTTCCGGCAGCACGCCGTTGTGGGAGCGGTCGTTGTTCATGCCGTGGTCGGCGGTCACCAGCACTTGATAGCCCGCATCCAGCCAGCGCTGCAGGTACTCGGCGAGAATGATGTCGGCGGTACGCGCGCTGTTGCGGTACTGCGGGGTGTCGAGGCCGTGCTTGTGGCCGGCGTCGTCGATGTTCATCGGGTGGACGAACAGGAAGTGCGGCGCGTGGGCGGTTCGAAGATGCTCGGCGTCATCGAACAGGTGGGAATCAGGGTAGTGATCGACGTAGTAGAAGTGCCCGTGCTGAATCGGCAATTGGGCGTCGTCGGTGTGACGGTCGCGTGCGGCAATGAACGGGCTGCGGTTGTACAGCTCGCTGACCCAGTGGTACGCGGCAGCGGCGGTGGTCAGCCCGGCATCGGTGGCGTAATGGAACACGCTGCGCTGGGTGGAAAGCCGGGAAACCTGGTTGTGCACGATGCCGCTGTCGATGGGCGCAACGCCGGTCAGAATGCATTCATACAGCGGGCGCGACAGCGACGGCAGTTCGCATTCGAGTTTGTACAACGCCGCGCGGCCCGCATTTCGGTAGGCCAGCAAATGCCCCATCGCATGGTGCGCCACGCTGTAACTCAGGCCGTCCAGCAGGATGAGGATGACGTTGTGTTTCATGGCATCTCCGGAGGGGGGATCCCCAAACATTGCTGTAGGAGTGAGCTTGCTCGCAATCGCGGTATGCCTGCGACAGACAGGTTGACTCATACACCGAAATCGCGAGCAAGCTCACTCCTACAAGGGGCCTGCATCAGCAGTAAAGGATCACTGCATCTCGACGATGACTTGCTCGTTCCACAGTTGTGGCAGGGCTTTCGAGGTTTTTTCCCAGGCTGCCGCGTCTTTGATCGGCGTCACGTTCTTGTACTGCTCGTTAGGCAGCAGCTTGGCTTGCACGTCTGGCGGCAGCGTCAGGTGCTCGGCGCGGATCGGGCGTGCGTTGCCTTTGGCCAGGTTGATCTGGCCGGCGTCGCTGAAGATGTATTCACGGGCCAGCTTGGCGGCGTTCGGGTGCTTGGCGTATTTGTTGATGATCGTGGTGTAGCCCGAGATCACCGAGCCATCGGACGGGATCAGCACAACGTAGTCGTCAGGGTTGGACATCTTGGCCTTGTAGCTCAGACCGTTGAAGTCCCAGACCACGCCCACTTCCACTTCGCCTTTTTCCATCGACTGAATCGACGGGTTGTTGATGCCCAGGCGCTTTTGTTTGGCCAGTTCGGTGAACAACTGCAGGCCCGGCGCGAGGTTGGTTTCATCGCCTTTCATGGAGATCGCAGCGGCCAATACGCCGTTTGCAGCCTGGGCCGCAGTGCTGACATCACCGATGGTGACTTTGTATTTACCGTTCTTCAGGTCAGCCCACTTGGTCGGTACGTCCGAGCCGTGCAATAGCTTTTTGTTGACGATGAAAGCGATGGTGCCGGTGTAGGCCAGCGCCCAGTGACCGTCTTTGTCCTTGGCCCACTCCGGCACTTGCGCCCAGGTGCTCGGCTTGTAGGGCTGAGTGACACCCTTCGCGACAGCGATTGGGCCGAATGCGGCACCCACGTCGCCGATGTCGGCGCTGGCGTTATCTTTTTCCGCATCGAACTTGGCCACTTCCTGAGCCGAGCTCATGTCGGTGTCCATGTGCACCAGACCGTACTTGGCGGTCAGGTCGGTCCAGGTGCCTTTCCAGTTCGCCCAGTCATCGGGCATGCCCACGCTGTTGACCGCGCCTTCGGCCTTGGCGGCGGCTTCGAGTGTTTTCAGGTCGGTGTCGGCGGCCATGGCCGAAGTGCTCAGCGCGATGGCCGAACCCAGGAGTGATGCCAGCAAAAGGTGTTTCATTCGAAGCTCCTTTGTGCACTTCTCGACGGACTCATAGAAGTGTTCGTTGCGGATGGTTGGTCTAGGTCAGCAATACCTGAGCCAAGTTAGGCCAGTTACATGACGCTTTCGTGTCTGGACCGACTCTTGCTATGGCCAGCAACAGCCCGGGCGATCGCTGTGAAATGAGCGTAGACCATGCTCAACCGCTTGATCTAAAAGGCCCGGATGATTTCCTGAACGCTAGTCTTGCTGCCGCTCCTGGCTGGAATGTCACGCAACGGTCATCTAGGCTGCCTAGGCTCTGGAGCACCGAAACGGGCCATTCGGCGAGCGACACTGCCCTTAAATAGCGCTGGTCTAGTCCAGATAGGTAACGTAATGCGCGAAGAAATGCCCCGAGCGGTGACGACCATCTGCAACGCGCTGCAAGAGCAGATCGAACACGGCCTGTTGCCGCCGGGCAGCAAGTTGCCCGCTGAACGCAAATTGAGTGAGGTCTTCGACACGACGCGCATTACCTTGCGTGAAGCGCTGGTGCAGCTCGAAGCCCAAGGTTTGATCTACCGCGAGGAGCGCCGAGGCTGGTTCATTTCACCGCCGCGACTGGCCTATGACTTGATGCGCCGCAGCCACTTTCACGCGATGGTTCACGCCCAGGGCCGAGTGCCTGCCACCCAAGTGATTTCTGCGCGGCTGCAACCTGCATCGGCGGTGATTTGCGGGCTGCTGCAACTGCCGGCGCTGTCCAGCGTGATCCAGATCTGCCGCGCCCGCCGCATCGATGAACGGCTGGTGCTTTACGTCGAGCACTACCTCAACCCCGATTACTTCCCGCATATTCTCGATAAGGACCTGAACCAGTCGCTGACCGAGCTTTACGCCAGCGACTACGACATTCGCTACGGCCAGGTGCGTTTCGAGATGGTGCCCACGGCGTTGCCCGTGGAAGCGGCAGCGGCGTTGAAAGTGTCCATCGGCAGCCCGGGCCTGCGGATCGCCCGGGTCAACCACGATCAGCGTGGCCGGCTGATCGATTGCGATCTGGAGTATTGGCGCCACGACGCGATTCACGTGAGCGCGGTGGTCGCGGATATCTAGCCCGGCTTACACCGACGCATCGTCCTTTTTCTCGCGCACCTTATTCACACGCCCGCCACTGGTGCTGACCTGCACGTTCAGGCGCGGCGTCGCCAGGTCCATGCCGGCTTCATCCAGATAGCGCTTGAGCGACAGGTTGAACGCCCGGGACACTTCCCATTGCTTGATCGGCGCGGTCTTGAAGCGGGCGCGGAGGATGGCGTTGCCCGAGTCGAAACTCTCCACCCCCTGAATCTCCAGCGGCGACCAGATGTTGCGCCGTTGCAGCGGATCGGTACGCATTTTCTGGCCGACATCCCGGACCATCTTCAGCGCGTCGTCGATGTTCATGTTCGCCGGAATCGCGATGCGGAAGATCGCGTAACCGAACTCCCGCGAGTAGTTCTGGATGCTCTTGATCTCGCTGAACGGGATGGTGTGGACGATGCCGTCGATGTCACGCAGGCGCACGGTGCGGATGGTCAGGCCTTCCACCGTGCCCAGGTGACCGCCGACGTCCACGTAATCGTCGATGGCCAGGGAATCTTCGATGATGATGAACAGCCCGGTGATCAGATCCGCCACCAGCGACTGCGCGCCGAAACCGATGGCCAGGCCGATCACACCGGCACCGGCCAACAGCGGCGTCACGTTCATGCCCATGTTCGCCAACGCGACGATCAGCGCAATGATGAAAATCGTCACGAACAGCACGTTGCGGATCAGCGGCATCATGGTCTGCGCGCGGGTATTGGCCAGGCCTTTGCGCGAGCGGGTCAGGGCGTGGTGAATCGCCGTGTCCGCGAGAATCCAGATTAGCCAGGCAAACATGAGGGTCGCCGCCAGCCCGATCAGCCGGAGACTGATGTCGCGGCCGTCGCCCTCGGCGAAGCGGATCAGCGAGAGGCCCCAGACTCGTAGGCCCAGTTCGATGAACACCAGCCAGATGAGCAGGTGCGCGACCGTGTAAAAGAAGTTCTTCAGGCGGTCCGAATACAGCGCGTGACGCTTGTGGGCATGGCCAGGCTTGAGCGAATGGCGTTTCACCAGGCCGTTGATGACCATGCACAACACCAGCAGCACGGTGCAGATCAGGGCCTGACGCAAGGCGGTGCTGGTGTCGCCCGCCGAAAAGAAGGTGGCGAACAGGGAAACGCCCACCAGCACCAGCGCCGGCAAGTACCAGAACGTGCCGAGGACCTCGATGCTGTCGCTCAGGGCGCGACGTTTGAGACGACGCGACAGCGCCTGGTTGCGGATCAGATGCGCGATCGGGCGACGGAAGCGGATGATGAACAGGCCGGTGGACAGCGCAGCCATGACATTGGCCAGGGTCGCGGCGGTGTGCGCCAGGTGCACCCCAAGGCTGGCGACCAAACGCGGGTCGCTCAACGCCTCGCCGAACGCGGCAAAACTGCCGATCCACCACAACGGCCGAAACGCCTGATGGCGCAGGATGTACAGCGCCTGGTGGCGGTGCGGCCCGTCCAGCAGGGAAAACGCGATGACGCACACCGCCGAGAACAGCGTGCCGACCACCAGCGCGTAGGCGAGCACCATTGCCAGATCCCTACCCAGCGAGGGCGGCAGCGAGTAACTCAGGTAGATCGTGATCACCAGCGCCACCAGCCACGGGCCCAGCTTGCGTAGGGCGAAGCGCAGCATGTCCGACAGGCGGGGGTGCTGCGGAAGCTCGGCGGAAAGGCCGAAGCGCAGGCGCACCTTGTGGCCCAGCCAGATCAACGCCGCCGCCAGCAAACCCCAGATCGCCAGCACCACGGCAAAGCCCCAGATGATCGGCCACCACTGGCTGGCCGGCAGCATCAGCGCCATCAGCTCGTCCTCCGCCAGCGCCGCTTCGTCCCCCCAGCGGCTGAGCGGGCTGTCCGCGCCGGTGAACTGTTTTTCCAGCTCGGCGAACGAACTGCCGATCAGGCCCAGCACGCCCTGCTCCACGGTCGGCTGCGCCTTCTTGGTGGCGTCCCGCAACTTCTTCAGGTCATCGAGCAACTTGCTGCGCTGCTGATCGTTTTCCAGCGACGTGATCACCTCGTCCAGGGACTGCCCCAACGGCTCCTGGGCCTGAGGCTGCGTCTTGTCGCCGCCACTGAGCAGACTCGGCAGGCCGGCGGCATGGCTCAACGCAAACGGGAACAGCGCCAGCAGGCAAAGCAGGAACAGGCGGGGCAGAACGGAAAGGCGGGTGGGAGCGATCACCTGGAAACAAACCTCGAATAGACAGGCGCTTGGGGGGCGTGGTGGGGAACCGTGCCGGGACAAGCAGAGGCGGATGAGTTTACGAGGGGATGGGGGGTGTGGCGAGGGGGAATTGTGAAGTCCGGGATAGCGCGAGGTGCAGGCCGTTTCCATGACCTGTGAAGGACATGGATCGGCCTGCGCTCAATTGGCGAGATCAAGGCAACTCGGCGCTCGCATAAAACGCTGATAGCACTTTCACCAGATGCGCCAGGTCCTGGCTGCCCGCCAATTCACGGATCGAGTGCATGGCGAAGGTCGGCAGGCCGATGTCGACGGTGCGCACGCCCAGATGACCCGCTGTGATCGGGCCGATGGTCGAGCCGCAGGCCATGTCGCTGCGCACGACGAAGCTCTGCACCGGCACTTCTTCGGCCATGCACAAGTGGCGGAAGAAGCCGGCGGTTTCGCTGTTGGTGGCGTAGCGCTGGTTGCTGTTGACCTTGATCACCGGGCCGGCATTGAGTTTCGGGCCGTGGTTGGCGTCGTGCTTTTCAGCGTAGTTGGGGTGTATGCCGTGGGAATTGTCAGCGGAGATCAGCAGGGATTTCTGGATGGTGCGCACGTAATCGTCGCCTTCGGGCAACAGGCGTTGCAGCACTTGTTCCAGCATCGGGCCGTCGGCGCCGCACGCAGACGTCGAGCCGACTTCTTCGTGGTCGGTGCAGATCAGCAGGCAGGTTTCGTCGCCGTCGGCATTAAGCAACGCTTGTAGCCCGGCGAAGCAGGACAGCAGGTTGTCGAGTCGAGCGCCGGCGATGAAGTCACCGTTCAGGCCGATGACGGCGGCGCTTTGGGTGTCGTAGAAGCTGAGTTCGTAATCGAGGACGACGTCGGCGTTCAGGCCGTGTTCGCGGGCCAACTGGTCAGTCAGCAGGGCGCGGAAGTCGGGGCGTTCATCACCGGCGACCTGGGCCAGGATCGGCGGCAGTTCGGTCTGCGGGTTGATTGCCCAGCCTTCGTTGGCGGTGCGATTGAGGTGGATCGCGAGGTTGGGGATGATCGCAATGGGCAGTTTGAAGTCGATGAGCTGGCTTTCGACTTTGCCGTCGCGGCGGAAGGTGACGCGGCCGGCGAGGGAGAGGTCGCGGTCAAACCATGGCGCGAGCAAGGCGCCGCCGTAGACTTCGACGCCCAGTTGCCAGAAGCCCTGGCGTTGCAGTTCGGGTTGCGGTTTGACGCGCAGGCACGGGCTGTCGGTGTGGGCGCCCACGAGGCGGATGCCGCCGGTGAGGGGCGACAGTCGACCGAGTTTGAAGGCGACGATGGAGGAGTCGTTACGGGTGACGTAGTAGCGGCCGCCGGCTTCGGTGTACCAGGGCTCGCGTTCGTCGAGCCGCTGGTAGCCGGCGCCTTCGAGGCGTTGGACCAGGCTGGCGGTGGCATGAAAGGGGGTGGGGGAGGCCTTCAGGAAATCGATAAGGCCCTGATTCAACTCTTCGCGCATAGGTTACTCCAGGCAGCAATGGGCGGGAGTTTACAGGCCAAAAGGTGTTTTGATCGAGATCAAGATCAAGATCAAGATCCTTAAGATCAAGAGCGTCTGTCTGGGGACAGACTGTTTCGCCTTCGGCGAGTTACTTGGAAAAGCACCCCAAGTAACCAAGGGTGCTTGCTCCTGGTTGGGCCCGACTTCGTCGGGTTCCTTCACTCCGGTCCCGCTCCGTGGGCCCGCGCCGAACGGACATCCATGTCCTGACGGCGCTCTCGCCGCATCCATGCGGCTCGGCCCACTGCGCGAGACCTGCGTTCAGCCTGCACCCAAGTCGCGATTGATGTCGTCTGGGACTCTTGTGTTTGAAGATCAAGATCAAGATCAAAAGCTTCCCGGCTGAAGCCGGTCCTACGGGGTACGCAGTGTGCTTCTTGTGGGACCGGCTTTAGCCGGGAAGAGGCCCGTCTGGGCGCTGACAGCTCGACAGACCGAACTCCCTCCCTGTGAGCGAGCTTGCTCGCGAATGCTGTTGCTGTGCTTTTGATCTTCCTACACAAAAAGTCCAGACACCGCAAAACGCGACTTTGGTGCAGGCCGAGCGCAGGCGATGCGGAGTGGGTCGAGCCGCATGGATGCGGCGAGAGCGCCGTCAGGACATGGATGTCCGTTCGGCGCGGGCCCACGGAGCATCGTCGGAGTGAGGGAATCCCGACGGAGGAGGGACCCAACCGAGAGCAGGCACCCTTGGTTACTTGGGGTGCTTTTCCAAGTAACTCGCCGAAGGCGAAACGCTCTGCCGTTAGGCAGAGCCACAACAACGATCAAAACGGCGCCGGGCACTCAAACCGAACCCGCTCGCCCGTCCCCGGATGGGTAAACGCCAACATGCTCGCATGCAGACACAACCGCGGATAGGCCGCCAGCGCCTCCGGATGGGCATACAAACCATCGCCCAGCAACGGATGCCCGATCGACAACATATGCACCCGCAACTGATGCGACCGCCCCGTAATTGGCGTCAGCTCGACCCGACAGTGGGTGTCATACCGCTCCAGCACCTTCCAGAACGTCAACGCATGCTTGCCCAACTCATGATCCACCACATGACGCGGCTTGGTTGGCGGGTCGTAACGCAACGGCAGATCGATACTGCCGCTGTCCAGGTCAGGCTGACCCCACGCCAACGCCGTGTAAGCCTTCTCCGTCTCGCGGTCATGAAACTGCCGGGACAACTCACGGTGGGTGTCCGCGTCACGGGCCAGCAAAATGATCCCGGAGGTTTCCCAGTCCAGCCGATGGACAATTCGCGCCTCGGGGTAGCCGTTTTCCTGCAGGCGGGTAATCAGACAGTCCTTGTTATCGTCAGCGCGACCAGGGACCGAAAGCAGCAGGGTGGGCTTGTTCACCACCAGGACGGCGTCGTCCTGATGGAGGATATGAACGTTGGACAGCGGCATTGAACAGCCTCATAGCTCAAACGGGCGCAACGCGATCGCAGCAGCCATCGCGGCGCAGAAAACAGGTCTTCAATAACGCCAACGGCGGCGCGCTTGCCTGACTCCTTAAAGGGATTCAGGCAACCGGGCCGCCGTGGCGACTGCCGTTTCGATCAACGATCAGGCAGGGTGATGTTCAGTTCCAGAATCGAGCAGCTGCCGTCGTTTTCAAGGGCGACATGCACGTCATCGTTGCCGATATTGACGTACTTGCGGATCACCTCGACCAACTCCTTCTGCAAGGCGGGCAGGTAATCCGGGGTGCTGCGTTGGCCGCGTTCATGCGCCACGATGATCTGTAGACGCTCTTTCGCTACCGACGCGGTGCTGGGCTTTTTGTTGGCACGAAAGAAGTCAAAAATGCTCATCAGTTACCCCCGAACAGGCGTTCGAAAAATCCTTTTTTCTGTACGTCCAGGAAGCGGTGCTCACGGTCCTTGCCCAACAGACGGTCAACGGCATCGCTGTACGCCTGGCCAGCGTCGCTCTGATCATCAAGGATGACCGGCACGCCCTGGTTGGACGCCTTGAGTACGGCCTGGGATTCCGGAATCACGCCCAGCAGAGTCACCGCGAGGATTTCCTTGACGTCTTCGACGCCCAGCATCTCGCCCTTGCTCACGCGCTCAGGGTTGTAACGGGTCAGGAGCAAGTGCTCCTTGATCGGGTCTTCGCCACGCTCGGCGCGGCGGGACTTGCTGGCCAGCAGGCCCAGCATGCGGTCCGAGTCACGGACCGAAGACACTTCAGGGTTGGTCACGACGATGGCTTCGTCGGCGAAATACATCGCCAGGTGAGCGCCCGTTTCGATACCGGCAGGGGAGTCGCAGACGACGTACTCGAAGGTTTCCTTGAGTTCCATCAGGACTTTTTCCACGCCCTCTTTGGTCAGCGCATCCTTGTCACGGGTCTGGCTAGCAGCGAGGACGTAAAGACCTTCGATCTTCTTGTCCTTGATCAGCGCCTGCTGCAGGTTGGCTTCGCCGTTGACTACGTTGACGAAGTCATAAACGACGCGACGCTCGCAACCCATGATCAGGTCGAGGTTACGCAGGCCGACGTCGAAGTCGACGATAACTGTTTTGTGGCCGCGCAGTGCGAGACCGGTACCGATGGCGGCGCTGGTGGTGGTCTTGCCCACACCACCCTTGCCGGATGTAACCACGAGAATCTTGGCCAAGGTGTATCACCCCTAGAGGAAAAGGACGTTGAGTCCCTGAAGAGCCCCTCATGACGGCGCAACTAAAGCGGGCGAGGGCGGTGATCGGAACCCGTGAAGGAATTCCTGTTCGGGCGAACAAAAAAATATCCCGAACGTCCCGGTGCCTTCGCGTCGTTTTCGCGACGAATCAGAGTGGCTTAAAAATGGCGCAGTATCCGTTAAAGACGGGTGATGTTCAACACGTCGCCGGACAGACTGATCTGCACACCGGCACCCCATAGCGGATCCCGGCGCAGGTCTTCGGACACCTTGTACTGGCCGGCGATCGAGATCAGTTCGGCGACCATTTGCTGGCAGAAAATCCGTGCCTTGGTATCGCCCTTGATCCCCGCCAGCGCGCGGCCGCGCATCGGGCCGTACACGTGAATATTGCCGTCGGCGAGCAGTTCGGCGCCGGGGCTGACCGAGGAAATCACCACCAGATCCGAGCCCTGGGCATAGATCTGCTGACCGCCGCGCACGGGGGCGGTGATGATCTTGGTCGGTTTGATCAGCGGCTCGGGCGGCTTTTCGATGATTTCCGGCTTCTTTTTGACTTCGCCTTCCGTCGGATCAAGCGGTCGCTCGCGCGCGCCCGAAGGCGGCAGCACCGGCAGGTCGATGGAAATGGCGGCGGCGATGTCTTCGATGCGGTTGGCCCGAATGGCCAGTGTGCGCAGACCGTGCTGGCGGCAGATGCGCATCATCGCCGGCAGGTCGATCGCGCCTTCATCCGGCGGCAGTTTGTCGAGGGCCAGCACCAGCGGTGTATTGCTGAAGAAGTTCGGCGCCTGGGCGACTTTTGCCGCCAGTTGACGATCCAGCGCTTCGAGGTTGTTGCGGGCCAGTTCCAGCACAGTGATGGCCAGCATGCTGCCCTTCAGCTGGAACACGGGGTCCTTGTCTTGCAATTCGATTTGGCTCATGTCGGCATACAGCGGCTTGTCGCTAAAAGTGCCGAGACTTATAACGATAACGCCCGCCAGCCGCAAGGGAGGCGCAACCGACGGCGGCACGATCCGCGTGAACCGATGTAGAATGCCCGCCTTTGTCCTGACGGAAGCTGTAATGGATCGCCCGCGTTTTCGAGCTCATTTTCTTCATCCCCGCTTCTGGCTGCTGTGGCTGGGGCTGGGCTTGCTCTGGCTGATCGTGCAGTTGCCGTTTCGCGTGTTACTGGTGATTGGCCGGGCGTTGGGCTGGGTCATGTATTACCAGGCAACCGATCGGCGGGTGATTGCCGCGCGCAACCTCGAGCTGTGTTTCCCCCAGTATTCAAAGGCCGAGCGCAAACGCCTGCTGAAAGAAAACTTCGCCTCCACCGGCATCGCGTTTTTTGAAATGGCCATGAGCTGGTGGTGGAGCAAGCCCCGTCTCGCGCGGTTGGCGCACATCCAAGGCCTTCATCATTTAAAGCAGGCGCAGCTGGACGGCCACGGCGTGATCCTCATGGCGCTGCACTTCACCACCCTGGAAATCGGCGCGGCCCTGCTGGGTCAGCAGCACACCATTGACGGCATGTACCGCGAGCACAAGAACGCGCTCTTTGATTACATTCAGCGACGCGGCCGCGAGCGCCACAACATGGATTCCATCGCCGTCGAGCGCGAAGACGTGCGCGGCATGATCAAGCAACTGCGCAAGGGCCGGGCGATCTGGTATGCGCCGGATCAGGACTACGGCGCCAAGCAGAGCATCTTCGTGCCGCTGTTCGGCATTCAGGCCGCCACCGTGCCGGCCACCAGCAAATTCGCCAAGCTCGGCCACGCGCTGGTCGTGCCGTTCACTCAGGAGCGTCTGGCCGATGGCAGTGGCTACAAGCTGGTGATCCATCCGCCTCTGAGCGATTTTCCGGGGGAGAGCGACGAGGCCGACTGCATTCGCATCAATCAATGGGTCGAGCGCGCCGTCACCGCATGCCCCGAGCAGTATCTGTGGGCGCACCGGCGTTTCAAGAGTCGGCCGCCGGGCGAGCCGAAGCTGTACAAGAAGCGTGGCTGAAACCAAGAGCTGAGACCCCATGACGACAAGCGCCACAGAACAACACGCGGTGCGCAACGCCTCAGCCTTGGCTCCCGGCGTCGAGCCAGTGACCGGGCTGATCCTGTCCGGCGGCGGCGCTCGTGCGGCGTATCAAGTGGGCGTGCTGGCGGGCATCGCCGACCTGCTGCCGGTCGGCGCCAAGAATCCTTTTCCGGTGATCGTCGGCACTTCCGCCGGGGCGATCAACGCGGTAAAGCTGGCCAGCGGCGCTGCGCAATTTCGTACGGCAATTCACGAACTCACTGAGTTTTGGCAGGGCTTTCGCAGCCATCAAGTGTTGCGCAGTGACTGGCCCGGCGTCGTTCGGCAGGCGGCGCGGTTCTTCGGTCGCAGCCTGCTGGGCATCGGTCGCCAACAGGTGCCGGTGGCGCTGCTCAACAGCTCACCGCTGAAGGATCTGCTGACCGCACGTCTCAACCTCGACGGCATTGACGAAGCCATCGAAGCAAAGCATCTGCGCGCAGTGGCGATCACCGCATTCGGTTACGAGTCGGGGCAGGCGGTTACGTTTTATCAGGGCAAGGGCACGATCGAATCCTGGCTGCGGCATCGCCGGATCGGCCTGCCGACGCGCTTGACCATTGACCATCTGCTGGCCAGCTCCGCAATTCCGTTGCTGTTCGCGCCGGTGAAACTGGGGCAGGAATATTTTGGTGACGGCGCGGTGCGGCAGTCGGCGCCGATCAGTCCGGCGCTGCACCTGGGGGCCAACCGCGTGCTGGTGGTGGGCGTCAGCGGCAACCCCCGTGGCCCCGGCGCGAACCCGCCCGTGCCGCGAGCGGTCCGTGGCGTGCAACCGAGCCTCGCGCAGATCGGCGGGCACATGCTCAACAGTACGTTCATTGACAGCCTGGAGAGTGACATTGAATTGCTGGAACGGCTGAATCTGGTCAGCCGCATGCTGCCCGGGCCCGACGTGCCCAGGCCGCAGTCGTCAGACTCGACGCCCATTCAGTCCTTGGCGCCGGTCGAAGTGCTGGTGATTTCGCCCAGCCAGCCCATCGATGAAATCGCCGCCCGTCATCGCCGCGAATTGCCCCCGGCGCTGCGCACGTTTCTGCGCGGCCCGGGTGCGACCAAGACCAGCGGGGCTGGGGTGCTGAGCTATCTGTTGTTCGAATCGGGTTATTGCAGTGAACTCATCGAGCTGGGCCGCCGCGACGCGATGGCCCAGAAGGATGAGTTGATGCGGTTCCTGCGTTCGGAGTAGTTGCTCTGCTGAATGCCGGGTCCAGGGCGGTCAAGCCGTGAGCTTGTCATCCCGGAAATCCCGCAGCGCCTGTTCGATTTCTTCCCGGCTGTTCATCACGAACGGGCCGTATTGCACGATCGGTTCGCCCAGGGGCTTGCCAGCGATCAGCAGCACGCGGGCACCCGTCTGGGTGCTCAGCTGAATCTCACCGCTTTCCGACAATCGCGCGAGACGGCTCGTACCCAGTTTGTGTGGTTGTCCTGCGATTTCGATTTCGACTTCACCTTCGTACACGTACAGCAGCACGCGATGGCCCTCCGCGACGCGCGGGCTGATGTGGCTGCCGGCGGGCAGGTGGAAATCGAAATACTGTGGCTCGGTGTCCGGACGCTGCACGGCGCCTGGCTGGGACGTCTGGCCGTCGTCGAACTGACCTGCGATCACCACAACGTCGACGCCGTTTTGCGTGGTGATGCGCGGAATGCGCTCGGGTTGAATGTCGTCGTAACCGGCGTCGCCCATCTTCGATTTGGCTGGCAGGTTAAGCCACAGCTGGAAGCCGCGCATGGCGCCTTCTTCCTGCTCGGGCATCTCGCTGTGGATGACCCCGCGCGCAGCGGTCATCCATTGCACACCGCCGCCTTGCAACAGGCCGACGTTGCCCATGTGGTCTTCATGGCGCATGCGGCCTTCGAGCATGTAGGTCACGGTCTCGAATCCGCGATGGGGGTGGGGCGGAAAGCCGGCGATGTACTCGTCGGGGTTCTCGGAGCCGAACTCGTCGAGCATCAGGAACGGGTCGAAGGCTTCGATGCCTGGCCCGCCGAACACACGGGTCAGCTTGACGCCAGCACCGTCCGACGTTGGTTGGCCGGCCTGGATCGACAGCACTTTACGAAATTGAGGCATGGGGCTCACTCCGGCAGAAGGGGAATGGCGCCTATGGTAGGCCTGTTGAGGCGATGGATGGGTGAGGTTTTTGCGGGGGAATGATCGGGTTTGGCGATGGGTCTGGGCGAAGTGTGGGAGCGAGCTTGCTCGCGAATAGGTTTATAGCCGCCAGATCTCCAGCGGCCGTAATAACGTCTTCGTGAGCAAGCTCACTCCCACAAGATCCCTGCCAGCAGTGCCAGCAGTATTCAGATCACGTTACTCGGACACCTGCAGCTTGCGGGCTTCGGTGTACACGTAACGCACTTTCTCGTACTCGAACGGCGAGTCCATCTGACCGTAGCGGAAGCTGGTCGTGTAGCGACGGTCGATGGCGCGCAGCAGGTACAGCTCAGGATGGTCTTCGCTGACCTGAGCGACGTTGAGGAAGTTGATCTGCGACTCAGCGGTGAAGTCGAAGACCAGACCGCCGGTGTCACGCAGGTTCGACGGGCCGAGGATCGGCAGCACCAGGTACGGGCCGGCCGGTACGCCATAGAAACCCAGGGTCTGACCGAAGTCTTCGCTCTGTTTCTTCAGGCCCATCAGGGTCGCCGGGTCCCACAGCCCGGCAATGCCCAGGGTGGTGTTGACGATCAGGCGGCCGGTGGTTTCCATCGAACGCTTGCCCTTGAACTGCAGCAGGCTGTTCAGCAGGTTCGGCACATCGCCCAGGTTGCTGAAGAAGTTGCTGACGCCCGTGCGCACGAAGCTCGGCGTCACGTATTTGTAGCCGTTGACCACCGGCAGGAACACCCACTCATCGAAGCGATAGTTGAAGTGGTAGACCCGGCGGTTCCAGGATTCCAGAGGATCGTAGACATTCAGCGCGTTGAGGGACGAACGCTCGAACTCCTGAGCATCCAGACCCGGGTTGAATTTCAGCGACTTCAACGGCTCGGTGAACCCGTCCGGATTGTCGATCCGCTGGACAGGTGCTGCCTGGGAAACGATCGGCGCGTCGGCCGCGTGGACGGCGCCAGCGCAGAGGAGGGCGGCGATAAGCAATAGACGTTTAGCCACGGAAAAACTCCAGCATGGCGTCGCTGTTGACGCGATAGTTCATGTTGCCGCAGTGACCGCCGTAAGGGTAAACGGTCAGGCGATCGCCAAAAGTCTTGCGCAGGAAACCGAGGTCTCCCGGGCCGAGGATCACGTCATCGGCGTTGTGCATCACGGCGATCTTCTTGCTGCTCGCCAGATAATCCTTCAGCGCGTACAGGCTGACCTGATCAACCAGTTGCAGCAGGCTGCCGCCGTCGGTACGTGCACGCCACATCGGGATAACCTGCTCGGTCACGTAGCAGTCGAAATCGCATTGCAGCGCGCGCTTGAGGAACGGCGTCAGGCTGGTGCCTTCACTGATCGGGGTCTTCGGCGGGGTAATCAGGCCGCGACGGTTGATCAGGTCGGAGGTGAAGGCGATGTCGGCTGCAGAGAACCGGAACGAGGTGCCGATCAGCATGGCCATCTGTTCATTGGACAGGTGCTGCTTGGACTGCTGGAAGTCATACAGCAGCGCATCGTTCAGGTCGATGTAGCCTTTTTCACGGAAGTAACGGGTCAGCTTCTGCAGCACCAGCTCATAGAAGGTGGTGCTGTTGGTGATGCCTTTGACGTCGGTCTGCACCATCTTGTCGAGGTTGGTGATCGACGTGTAGAGGTTCACCGGTGGGTTAATCAGCAGCACTTTCTTGAAGTTGAAGCTGCGGCGGGTTTCGTCGAGTTTGCTGACGAACGCCGCATCCAGTGCGCCTAGGCTGTAACCGGTCAGGTAATACTCGGTGACCTGCAGCTTGGACTGCTGGGCGCGAACGGCCTGCATGACGCGGTACAAGTCTTCGGCGTCTTCCTTGGTCACGCCCGGGGTGGCGAAACGTGAGGCGGCGCTCATGAAGTCGTAGCTGGTCGGCGACGAAAGCTGCACGACGTTGTAGCCGGCGCCGTAGTAGAGCTTCTTCAGGTATTCATTGAGGGTGCTGTTATAAGGCGCGCCGGTGCCGGCGATCAGGAAGATCAACGGCGCAGGGTGGTCTTGTTTGGCGAGGCGGTAACGCAGTTTTTTCACGGCCCAGAAGTTATCCGGCAGTGTGAACTCGCGCTCCGGACGCATGGTGAGGCTGTAATCGTCCTGATCGATGTCGGCGTCTTCAGGCACCTTGGCACGCAAATCCGGTGGGGTCGTGGCGATGGTCGCTTCGAACGGATTGGTCAAGGGGAAGCCATAGCTGGACGGATCGATATCGACCGCCATCACGGACGCACTCAAAAACAGGCCGCCTGATAAGGCGGCGAGGCGCAGAAAACGAAGCATGACTGAATCCCTTGGGAATGATGTGCTGTTGAAATACGCAGGCTATGACACGGGTGTAGTGCCAAAGTGCCGTGACGGCAAGTGACTCTCGCATGACCCTCCGCGACGATACAGGTTATGGCACTTCTGGCCTGTCTGCTCGTGCTTTTTATCGGCCGTATGGTTTTGCCCGGGCGGCTGCGGCTATGCTGCGCGCCGTTGGTTCTTTTCTGGAGTGTGTCGTGTCCCGTCGTCTGCCGTTGGTGGTGCTGTTTTTCGTTCTGGCGCTGTGGCTCGCCGTCAGTTACGGCTTGCGTTACGGCCTGATGGAAGACGTGCAATGGGTAGGAATCTGCGCGGACGAGGCGACGAAATGGCAGTGCCAGTTGCGCTCGAACCTGGGGCTGTGGATTCACTTCGGCGTGTTCGGATGGGGCGCGCTGATCACATCGCTGATCGCGTTCTTTATTCCGCGTCAGGTTGGTCGAGCGCTTGCAGTGGTCGGCTTGCTGCTGGGGATATTGGCGCTGGTGCTGTACACGGCCAGTCTGGCGGTGTTCGCGGTGGTGATTGCCGGATTGCGCCTGGTGCGTCATCAACGGGCCTGACTTCACAACGGGCCCGGCTTCAAACGCCAAACGCCAAACGCCGGACAGCATAAAGGGGAGCCGAGGCTCCCCTTTAAATCGTTGCACGTGCTCTTTCTTATTGTTGTAGGGCGGTCTGTTGTTGTTATTGGCAACCGGTCCCTCTACAGCGTCTTTCGGTGATCCCCATACGGGATACAAGAGCAAACGTATTTTTTTGAGCGCTGACCTGCTTTGATCCTCTTCTGCGAGAGGTGATCCAACCCGTTCTGGCCGCTACCTGAGGGTAGTTTTATTATTCTCGGTCGGGCTGCGAGGCCTAAGCCTCGGTAAAGCGTTTCTACTCCAAAAAAATCTGTTGGCTGCGTCTCTGTGCCGTTGTTCTTGTTATGTCAGAGCCGATTCATCTTATTTTTATTGGGTTTTCACATTTTGTTCTTGTTATGCAGGAGATATAGCAGGGTGCGTGCCAACTTTTGTAAACCCTTGTGAATCAATGGTTTGCGAAATCCGATCGTTTGGCATCCCTGCCGTGTAACGGAATTCTGTTTCCGTGTTACCCGCCTGCGGGCTTTTCAGTCCTTCGGCGGTAACACAATGTATCCGTCGCCCTGCACACTCGGTTACACAGCGTCGGCCATCGCCTGCGCATTGCTCGTTGCGTTCACCCGAGCGCTGATCTGCACGCTGCGCCACAGTGCCAGCGCCATCAACACACTCACCACCGCCCACGCCCACGCCTGGGGATTGCTCAAGCCCTCGCGAAACAGTTGCGGCACGATGCCCGCGCCGACGATGAACATCAGCAGGCCGATCTCCCGACGTGGTGCCGCCACCGGGCGGATCAGGTAGACCAGGGCGGGCACCCACAGCGTCGCGGTCGCGAAACTGCGGTAGCGCGGATCAAACACCATCGCCAGCATCATCACCGCCGCCGCGAACCCGCTGGCGTACAACCACCATCCGCCATGAGCGTCCAGCCAGGCAAACGCACGCTCGCGCCACCCTGCGCGGGCCGACAACGCCAGCGCCGCATGGGCGAGCACCAGCAGATTCAGCGCCACCAGCGCCACTGCCCACAAGTATTCGCCGGCAAAGCGGCTGGTCACCCGGGCCAGTTCACCCCAGGTGCCGATGCAGCACCCGGCGAACGCCGCCAGCAACGGAAGCATCAGCGCGCTGCGTGCATGACTGACCCGACCCGCCCACGCCAGGGCCAGCAAGGCAATCGCGCCACTGACCGTCAACCAGAATGGCCACAACGGCAGGTTCGACACCGGTCCGGCCAGCACGCCTTTGTCCTGGCGATCTGCATCGAACAGCCCCCAGTAACCGCCCACTGCGCCTTCGGACTGGCGCTTCCACGGCTGGTCGAACGCCTCGATCAGGTTGTAGTGCCAGCCGTGTTGCTCGGCCATCGCGACGAAACTGCGAATGAATTTGGCCTCGTTGACCCGGCTGGGCAGCGCGGTTTCACGCTGGCGGCCTTCGCTGGGCCAGCCGGTTTCGCCGATGAGAATGTCCTTGGGTGCGAATTGCTTGCCGAACGTTTCACGGATCTGCGCGACGTGGGCCAGGGCCTCGTCGATGCCGGTGGGATCATCCTCCCAGTACGGCAGCAGATGGATCGTCAGGAAATCTACGGCAGGCGCGACTTCCGGGTATTGCAGCCAGTATTCCCAGACATCTGCATAGGTGACCGGCTGCTTGACCTGCGCTTTCACCTGACGAATCAGCGTGGCCAGTTGAGCGCCGGTGACTTCCTTGCGCAACAGGCTCTCGTTACCGACGATCACCGCGGTCACCACATCCGGGTGGGTGTTTGCCGCCGTCACCAGCGCCTTGATTTCCTTGGCCGTGTCGACCGGATTGCCGTTGACCCAGGCGCCGAGCATCAGCTTGAGGCCGTACTTGCGGGCGATGTCGGGCAGCGCCTCCATGCCGGTCATTGAATAGGTGCGTACGCAATCGAAGCGCGTCGCGAGGAGCGCCAGGTCAGCGTCCATCCGCGCGGGGCGCAGGGTGAAGGGCTGGTCGAACGGGGACTGGTCCTTGTCGAACGGCGTGTAGGACGCGCATTGCAGTTTGTGGGTCGGCGTGGCGGCGTCCGGCAGAATCACCGGCTTGCCCAGCCAGTACCAGTAGCCGCACAGGCCAAGCAGGGCAATCACACAGGAGAACAGATAAAGGAGGACGACAGGCGAGCGGGACGGTGCGGACATGATGGGGCCGAAGTGAGGCGAAGGGCGGCATATTAGCAAGATGACGCGGCTACACACCTCATCCTGTCAGCGCTTTTGTAAACCATGCAATTTCCGGACGAGCCGCTAGCCTCTTTACGACCTGTCTGTCGTTGATGGCGCGGTGATGTCGTTTACCGGGTGGCTGGGTGTCGCTGGCAGGAAAGGCACAAGGTGTGTGGGGGTTGATGATCAATCGTCCACGCAGCGATTGCGTCTGCGCAGGCACGTGGTGGAAGCGTGAAACGCGTGGCTTGCCCCGAACCAGGGCGCGAGTGCGACGTTATAAGAACGTTAACGATACCCGACCGCTGTCGGGTTCTGGACTACCGGGGAAGTGAAAATGACGATGCGAAAAATCCTGGGTGTCGGTGCCGCGCTGGCACTGGCCATCAGTTCCACGCTGGCCCATGCCGATGCCAAGCCCGAGCTGAGCATCGGTTACGTCGATGGCTGGTCCGACAGTGTTGCAACCACCAACGTGGCTGCCGAGGTGATCAAGCAGAAACTGGGTTATCCGGTGAAGCTGCAGGCCGTTGCGGCCGGGATCATGTGGCAGGGCGTCGCGACCGGCAAACTGGACATGATGCTGTCTGCCACGGCGAGTACTGGACCAAGAACAAGGACAAGGTCACCGACTACGGGCCTAACTTCAAGGACGCGAAAATCGGCCTGATCGTGCCTGAGTACGTGAAAGCCAACTCGGTGGCGGACCTCAAGACCGACGAATCCTTCAAGAAGAAAATCGTCGGCATCGACGCCGGTTCAGGCGTGATGATCAAGACTGATCAAGCGATCAAGGATTATGGCCTCGACGGTTACAAGCTGCAGGCCAGTTCCGGCGCCGGCATGATTGCCGAGCTGACCCGTGCCGAAAACAAGAAGGAATCTATCGCGGTGACCGGCTGGGTGCCGCACTGGATGTTCGCGAAGTGGAAACTGAAGTTCCTGGAAGACCCAAAGGGTGTTTACGGTGCGGCTGAAACCGTCGACAACATCGGCAGCCTGGATCTGGCGAAGAAGGCCCCGGACGTGGCGGATTTCCTGAAGAAATTCCAGTGGACCAGCAAGGATGAAATCGGCGAAGTCATGCTCGCCATCCAGGACGGCGCCAAGCCCGAAGCGGCGGCCAAGGACTGGGTCGCCAAGCACCCGGATCGCGTCAAGGAGTGGACCGGTAAGTAATCGGTCACAAAGATTTAACGTCTTACCGAACCGCCTGGCGAGCCATCGCCAGGCGGTTTTTTATTGCCGCAACCTTAAGTTGCGATCTGCCTCGGGCGAATGAGGCAATTCTTCGAACATCAACTAATGTCGTTCTAATACTAAGGTCGTCTGGAGTGCATCGCGGAGCGGACTAAAGTGCAAACCGTGACATCCATCTGTGCTGCGAGGACAAAAACAATGAACGACAGCATTTACCTCTCGATTCAGAACAGCCCGCGCTTCAAGGAGCTGGTCTCGAAAAGGGAACGATTCGCCTGGATTCTCTCGGCAATCATGCTTGGGCTCTATGCCGCATTCATCCTTCTGATTGCGTATGGGCCTCAGATTCTTGGCGCTAAACTCAGCGCCACATCAACCATCACCTGGGGTATGCCGATCGGCGTCGGGCTGATTGTGTCCGCGTTCGTTCTGACCGCCATCTATGTTCGCCGCGCAAACGGTGAATTCGATGACCTGAACAACGCCATCCTGAAGGAGGCGCAGCAATGATCCGGCGCCTGCTTGCGGCCTTTGGCCTTGCCGCTTTCGCGCCGACACTCTGGGCAGCCGAAGCGCTGACCGGTGCGGTGCAGAAGCAACCGTTGAACGTGTCGGCGATCATCATGTTTGTGGTCTTCGTCGGGTTCACCCTCTACATCACTTACTGGGCGTCGAAAAAGAACAAGACAGCGTCGGACTATTACTCGGCAGGCGGCAAGATCACCGGTTTCCAGAACGGTCTGGCCATTGCCGGTGACTACATGTCGGCGGCGTCATTCCTGGGGATTTCCGCGCTGGTCTACACCTCCGGCTACGACGGTCTGATCTACTCCATCGGCTTCCTCGTCGGCTGGCCGATCATCCTGTTCCTGATCGCCGAACGCCTGCGTAACCTGGGCAAGTACACCTTCGCTGACGTGGCGTCCTACCGCCTGAAGCAGAAGGAAATCCGTACCTTGTCTGCCTGCGGTTCGCTGGTGGTTGTGGCGTTCTACCTGATCGCGCAGATGGTCGGCGCTGGCAAGCTGATCCAGCTGCTGTTCGGTCTGGACTACGCGGTGGCGGTGGTGCTCGTCGGTATCCTGATGTGCCTGTACGTACTGTTCGGCGGCATGCTGGCGACCACGTGGGTACAGATCATCAAGGCGGTGATGCTGCTCTCCGGTGCGTCGTTCATGGCACTGATGGTGATGAAGTACGTCAACTTCGACTTCAATGTGCTGTTCTCCGAAGCCGTGAAGGTTCACCCGAAAGGTGAGGCGATCATGAGCCCGGGCGGTCTGGTTAAAGATCCGATCTCGGCGTTTTCGCTGGGTCTGGCGCTGATGTTCGGCACCGCGGGCCTGCCACACATTCTGATGCGCTTTTTCACTGTGAGTGATGCGAAGGAAGCCCGTAAGTCGGTGCTCTACGCGACCGGTTTCATCGGCTACTTCTACATCCTGACCTTCATTATCGGCTTTGGCGCGATCCTCTTGGTCAGCACCAATCCGGCGTTCAAGGACGCGGCGGGCGCGTTGCTCGGCGGTAATAACATGGCAGCGGTTCACCTGGCCGATGCGGTCGGTGGCAGTCTGTTCCTGGGCTTTATCTCGGCGGTGGCGTTCGCGACCATCCTGGCGGTGGTGGCGGGTCTGACATTGGCCGGTGCATCGGCGGTGTCCCACGACTTGTATGCCAGTGTGATCAAGGCGGGCAAGGCCAACGAGAAAGACGAGATCCGTGTATCGAAGTACACCACGGTGGCGTTGGCGGTCGTGGCGATTCTGTTGGGTATCGCGTTCGAGAGTCAGAACATCGCGTTCATGGTGGGCCTGGCGTTCTCGATTGCGGCGAGCTGTAACTTCCCGGTGTTGTTGCTTTCGATGTACTGGAAAAATCTGACGACGCGTGGCGCGATGATCGGCGGCTGGATGGGGTTGATCAGTGCGGTGGTGTTGATGATTCTGGGCCCAACGATTTGGGTGCAGATTCTGCATCATGAGAAGGCGATTTTCCCGTACGAGTATCCGGCGTTGTTTTCGATTGCGATTGCGTTTGTCGGGATCTGGTTCTTCTCGATTACGGATAAGTCGAAGGCGGCGGAGGGTGAGCGTGCGCTGTTCTTCCCGCAGTTTGTGCGTTCGCAGACGGGCCTGGGGGCCAGTGGTGCGGTGTCGCATTGATTTGATGTAGTGCTTTGCGAAAACGCCCCGGTCTTCGGGGCGTTTTTGTTTTATGAGCGCTTAAGATCAAGAGCGTCGGCCTAACGGCTCGACTGTTTCGCCTTCGGCGAGTTACTTGATAAAGCCCCAAGTAACCAAGGGCTTGTGCTCCTGGTTGGGCCCTTCCTTCGTCAGGGTTCCTTCACTCCGGTCTCGCTCCGTGGGCCCGCGCCGAACGGACATCCATGTCCGCAACGGCGCTCTCGCCGCATCCATGCGGCTCGGCCCACTCCGCGAGACCTCCGCTCAGCCTGCACCCAAGTCGCGATTGGTGTCGTCTGAACTCTCTGCGTATGAAGATCAACGGCAACGGTAACGGCAACGGCTTCCCGGCTGAAGCCGGTCCCACAGGTGCACGCGGTGTTCTTTTTAGTGGGACCGGCTTTAGCCGGGAAGGGGGGCAGTTCAGACGCTGAAAATGCCTAGGGGGACTGATTTATTTACAGCGCTTCACCGTAAATGAATCTGTCCCCGGATTATGGTCATCCCGCTCAAACGGGACGGTGCAGGCGCGGTTGAATCTGAGGCAGATGTCATTTTTGCGTTCGGCGCTTAAAAAGATTGAACCGCTTTCAAGCCGCTTCGCCTAATGATCAGCGTGTGGAGATTCCCACAGGCCTTGTGCTAATACCGGCACTCTTTGAGAGGTGGTTAACGTGGCTAAAGACGACAAGAAAACCAAAGGTGAAGCTTCGAAGGCCAGCAAGGATTTGAAGGACAAAAAGTCCTCTCCGGAAAAGAAATCAGCGGCAGCCTCGGCGCTTTCGAAGTCTTCCGACAAGAAAGACGCGAAGAAAGACACCAAGAAAGCGGCTGAGCCAAAAAAAGCTGCAAAGAAAGCGGATAGCAAGCCAGAGAAGGCCAAGAAATCCGATAAGGCAGAAAAAGCCGACAAGCCTGCAAAAAAGAAAAAGTGATAACTGCACTCCGCTAGGGCTTTACGCCCTAGCTTCTTTAGAACGTCCTGTTCGATTGTTGTAAATCCTTATTTCCGCCAATTTCCCCAACGCTCAGTCGCAGCCGCCAACGGGTGAGCGCACGTTTAAAATTCACGGTGTTCATGCCGGCCCCTTCCCGGCTAAAGCCGGTCCCACTAAAAAGCACCGCGTACACCTCTTATCCCGCGTATCCCGCGTACACCCCGTAGGACCGGCTTCAGCCGGGAAGCTCTTGATCTGCTTTAAAGCGCTTTTGATCTTCCTACACAAAAGGCTCAAACACCGCCATTCGCGACTTTGGTGCAGGCTGAACGCAGGTCTCGTGGAGTGGGCCGAGCCGCATGGATGCGGCGAGAGCGCCGTCAGGGCATGGATGCCCGTTCGGCGCGGGCCCACGGAGCGAGACCGGAGTGAAGGAACCCGACGAAGTCGGGCCTAACCGAGAGCAGGCACTTTTGCTTACTTTTGGTGCTTTTCAAAAGTAAGTCGCCGAAGGCGAAACAGTTCTGCACCAGCAGAACCACTCCCATAAGCCCATAAAAAAACCGCGCCTAAGCGCGGTTCTTTTTGATGCCAGCCTTAGCAGTTAAATCCTGCCCAGCAACACCAATATCAGCAGGATCACCAGGATCGTACCGATGATGCCCGACGGACCGTAGCCCCAGCTCCGGGAGTGTGGAAATACCGGAAGTCCACCGACCAACAGCAGGATAAGGATGATGATCAGAATTGTGCCGATGCCCATGACGAGTTCCTTCTAGTGTTCTTGGAAGATGGCTGTGCAGTTCAAGAGGTCGCCACGACGGCTAATCATTGTGCTGCTTGATTGATCCGACTGTCGGACCAATCAAAAGGTTCTCAGCTGCCGGAATAAAAAATAACATCTTCAGGAAAGGCCAGGAAAATCATAGGCCTGTGTCTTTAACAAAAGAATTTTCCGTATTCAAATGCTGATTGGAAAAGCGCAAAAAGTACTTCGCCTAGTGTGGAACCAAGCGGTAACTAACCGGTCACCAAGTTCGATGTAAGGCGCTTCCCATTAATCATCTCCCTGCCTAAATACATCCAAAAGAGTGCCCACCCATTCAAACCATCGGTTTGCCTCCCATATTCAGCGATCTGATGAAGGGTTTGTCGGACAATCTGTCTGTTTACACTCTAGTGACTTCTTAATAACCGACAAGGCGTCTGCTATGCACAATCGCATCATGATCACCGGCGCAGGGTCCGGGCTGGGACGCGAGATCGCGCTGCGCTGGGCGCGCGAGGGCTGGCAGCTGGCGCTGTCGGACGTCAGTGACAGCGGCCTTCAGGAAACCCTGCGCCTGGTGCGCGAAGCGGGAGGCGACGGTTTTGTTCAGCGCTGTGACGTTCGGGACTACAGCCAGCTCACCGCATTCGCTCAGGCCTGCGAACAGAAATTCGGCGGCATCGATGTGATCGTCAACAATGCCGGCGTTGCTTCAGGCGGGTTCTTTGGCGAACTGTCCCTCGAGGATTGGGACTGGCAGATCGCGATCAACCTGATGGGCGTCGTCAAAGGCTGCAAGGCGTTTTTGCCGCTGCTGGAACAGAGCAAGGGCAAGATCATCAACATCGCCTCGATGGCCGCGTTGATGCAGGGCCCGGCGATGAGCAACTACAACGTCGCCAAGGCGGGCGTCGTTGCGCTGTCGGAGAGCCTGCTGATCGAGCTGCGCCAGCAGGAAATCGGCGTGCATGTGGTGTGTCCGTCGTTCTTCCAGACCAACTTGCTGGATTCCTTTCGTGGCCCCACGCCGGCGATGAAAGCCCAGGTCGGCAAGCTGCTGGAAAGCTCGCCCATCAGCGCAAAGGACATCGCCGATTACATCTACCAGCAGGTCGCCAGCGGCGAATTCATGATCCTGCCCCATGAACAAGGGCGAATGGCCTGGCAGCTCAAGCAGAAAAATCCCCAGTTGCTGTACGACGAGATGGCCAACATGGCGGAGAAGATGCGCGCCAAGGCGAAGTCCGGGAGCTGAGTCAATCGTTCGCCACGGGTCTTTTCTGATAGGGTTGCCGGCACTTTCCGGCTGACCTGTACGAGGCTCATCGTGCTCAATTACCTGTGGTTCTTCCTCGCTGCGCTATTCGAGATCGCCGGGTGTTATGCCTTCTGGATGTGGCTGCGCCAAGGCAAGAGCGCACTGTGGGTGATTCCCGCGTTGATCAGCCTGACGCTGTTCGCCGTGCTGTTGACCCGGGTCGAAGCCACTTACGCCGGGCGCGCCTACGCGGCGTACGGCGGCATTTACATCATCGCTTCCATTGCCTGGCTGGGCGTTATCGAACGTGTTCGCCCGTTGACGTCGGACTGGATCGGCGTCGGCCTCTGCATCGTCGGCGCCACCATCATTCTGTTCGGCCCGCGCTGGTCTGCCGCCTGATTTTCCGTGCTTGAGGGCCAAACTGACGTCTGCCGGACCTTTCTCTGACGTGCAGGCCGGAAATGCCCGGGCGCGTAGGAAGCGTCTGTCAGCCATGGTCTTGAAGGGTTGAAGGGCGTTACTGATTTTGCTCTGGCGCATTGAAGCGCCGGGACCTGAGCGTCAACCTGCTTCCTCGGTTACAGCCAAGGAGCAGGACGTATGCTGGTATTGACGCGAGAAATCGGCGACACCTTCAACATTGGCGATGACATCACCCTGAGGGTGCTGGGCATCTCCGGCAATGAAGTGCGCCTGGGAATTGATGCACCGCAAAGCGTCAGAATTCATCGGGCAGAAGTTATTCGACGAATCGCCTCACGACTGCAGAACCTGGCCAACCGGGGGCCGGGGAGGTAAGTCCACCTTAGCCGCCATCCAGACCCGGTTGTGGGCGCAGGGGCCTATTCCTCGAAATATTCCTTGGGCACTTCGTGTTTGAGCATCAGCTGACATTGCTGGCTGTCCATGTCGAAGAAAATCACCGCCTGACCCTTGCTCAACGCATGGCGTACCCGCAACACGCGGGTTTCAAGGGGGGTGTCGTCGCCATTGTCAGTGCCATCGCGGGTCACGAAGTCCTCGATCAGGCGCGTCAGGGTGTCGGCTTCGAGTTGGTCGTAAGGAATCAGCATAGATTTCTCGGCAATCACAAAAAGTACACGGGGCGGCGATGCTATCGCGCCCCGTGCGGGCAGGCTACCGCTGCCCCACCAACGTATCCACCGATGGCACGCGCGTGTCGCTTTCCATCTGCGCGTCGTGCTCCAGCTGATGGCTGAAATTCTCCAGCGACGCGTTGGACGGATGCGCATCGCTGGCGAATACCGGCGGGCTCATGATGTAGGCTGTGAGCAGACGGCTCAGCGTGCTCAGGCTGTCGATGTGCGTGCGTTCATAGCCATGGGTCGCATCGCAGCCGAACGCCAGCAGGGCCGTGCGCGTGTCATAACCGGCAGTGATCGCCGAATGCGCGTCGCTGTAGTAATAGCGGAACAGGTCGCGGCGCACGGACAAGTCGTTTTGCACACCCAGGTGCAGCAGGTGCCGCGACAGATGATAGTCATAGGGACCGCCGGAATCCTGCATCGCCACGCTGACCGCGTGTTCGCTTGAATGCTGGCCGGGCGCAACGGGCGCGATGTCGATACCGACGAACTCGCTCACGTCCCACGGCAGGCTGCCTGCAGCACCGCTGCCGGTTTCTTCGGTAATGGTGAACAGCGGGTGGCAATCGATCAGGGGCTCGACGCCGCTGTCGACGATGGCTTTGAGCGCGGCGAGCAGGGCGGCCACGCCAGCTTTGTCGTCCAGATGGCGAGCGCTGATGTGGCCGCTGTCGGTGAACTCGGGCAACGGGTCGAACGCCACGAAATCGCCGATGTTGATACCCACCGATTCGCAGTCCGCGCGGGTGGCGCTGTAGGCGTCCAGGCGCACTTCAACGTGGTCCCAACTGATGGGCATGGTGTCGACGGCGGTATTGAACGCATGCCCCGACGCCATCAATGGCAGCACGCTGCCCCGGATCACGCCGGTGTCGGTGAACACGCTGACGCGGCTGCCTTCGGCAAAGCGACTGGACCAGCAGCCGACCGGGGCCAGGCCCAGTCGGCCGTTGTCTTTGACTTCACGAACACTGGCACCGATGGTGTCCAGGTGCGCGGAAACGGCACGATCGGGGCTGTTCTGTTTGCCTTTCAACGTGGCGCGGATGGTGCCGCGACGGGTCAGTTCGAACGGAATGCCCAGTTCTTCAAGCCGCTCGGCGACGTAGCGCACGATGGTGTCGGTAAAACCGGTGGGGCTCGGGATCGCGAGCATTTCCAGCAGGACTTTCTGCAGGTAGTTCAGATCCGGTTCAAGGATGTTTGCAGTCGTCATAGGGACCTCAATGTGTGGCGCAGATTAAGCTGAGAGCGGACTCGCTCGCGGGACGGGTCTGGTGTCGACGAATTCGTCGCCCGACCAGACCTGTCGCCGGCAGGCTCAGGGCTACAGCGGTTGCGCCTTAGCCATGTGCAGGCTGGCTGTGGGGAAACAACAGATCGACGAAACGCTCGGCCGTCGGTTGTGGCTCGTGATTGGCCAGGCCGCAGCGCTCGTTCGCTTCGATAAACACATACTCCGGCTGATCGGCGGCGGGCACCATCAGGTCCAGACCCACCACCGGGATGTCGAGCGCGCGGGCGGCACGCACGGCGGCGTCTTTCAGCACCGGGTGAAGAATCGCGGTCACGTCTTCCAGACAGCCGCCGGTGTGCAGGTTCGCGGTGCGGCGCACGGCCAGACGCTGATCAGCCGGTAACACGCTGTCGAAGCTGAAACCCGCGTCCTCTACGGTGCGGTGAGTTTCGTCGTCCACCGGAATCTTGCTCTCGCCGCCCGTGGCTGCAGAACGACGGCGACTTTGCGCCTCGATCAACTGACCCACGGTGTGACGGCCATCGCCGATGATCTCGGCAGGACGGCGGATGGCGGCAGCCACCACCTCAAAACCAATCACGACGATGCGCAGGTCGAGCCCTTCGTGGAAGCTTTCGAGCAGCACACGGCTGTCGAACTGGCGAGCACGCTCGACCGCCGCCTGGACATCTTCGATCGTACGAAGGTCCACGGCCACGCCCTGACCCTGTTCGCCATCGACCGGCTTGACCACGACGCGCTGATGTTCCTCGAGAAACGCCAGGTTGTCGTCGCCGTTACCCGCCAGTTGCTGCACCGGCACTTCCAGCCCCGCCGCCTTCAGCGTCTTCTGGGTCATGCGCTTGTCTTGGCACAGCGTCATGCTGACGGCGGTGGTCAGGTCGCTCAACGACTCGCGGCAGCGCACCCGGCGGCTGCCATGAATCAGCGTGAACAGTCCGGCCTCGGCATCATCTACTTGCACCTCGATGCCGCGACGATGGGCTTCTTCGACGATGATGCGCGCGTACGGGTTGAAGTCTGCCTGGGGGCCGGGTCCGAGAAACAGCTTCTCGTTGATGCCGTTTTTTCGCTTGATGGCGAAGGTTGGCAGATTGCGGAAGCCCAGCTTGGCGTACAGGCTTTTTGCTTGTTCGTTGTCGTGCAGCACCGACAGATCCAGGTAGGCCAGACCCCGGCTTTGGAAGTGCTCCACCAGATGACGCACCAGCACTTCGCCGACGCCAGGCCGTGTGCATTGAGGATCTACCGCCAGGCACCACAGGCTGCTGCCGTTTTCGGGATCGTTGAAGGCCTTCTGATGATTCAGACCCATCACGCTGCCGATCACGGCGTTGGTAGTCTCGTCTTCAGCAATCCAGTAGACCGGGCCGCCCTGGTGCCGAGGCGTCAGCAGGGCAGGGTCTATGGGCAACATGCCACGGGCGATGTACAAATTGTTGATCGCGGTCCAGTCACCTTCGCTTTGTGCTCGGCGAATCCTGAAGCCACGAAACACCCGCTGGGCCGGGCGGTAATCGCTGAACCACAGGCGCAGCGTGTCTGACGGATCGAGAAACAACTGTTGCGGCGATTGCGCCAGCACCTGTTGCGGTGCGGCGACATACAGGGCGATGTCGCGCTCGCCCTGCTTTTCGTTGAGCAACTCTTGCGCGAGGGTTGCCGGGTCAGGGTAGGTATGGCCAATCAGCAGCCGTCCCCAGCCGCAATGCAGAGCCAGCGGTTCTGTCTCAGGCGTGCTGCCGTCTTCGGCAAGGCGAGCCTGCAAGCGCTCGTACGACGGCGCCTGGCCGCGCAGCAAACGCTGGTTATGAATCGAAGCGTTGGCTTTCATCGGTCAGAGTCCTTGTTCGCTGAGCCACAGGTTCAGCGCTGCGAGCTGCCACAGCTTGGAGCCGCGCAGGGGCGTCAGTTGACCCTGTGGATCGGTGAGCAGTTTGTCGAGCATGACCGGGTTGAACAGGCCACGGTCCTGGCTTGGATCGAGCAGCAGATCGCGGACCCAGTTCAGCGTATCGCCTTCCAGATGCTTGAGGCCCGGCACCGGGAAATAACCTTTCTTGCGATCAATGACTTCGGACGGGATCACCAGTCGCGCCGCTTCCTTGAGTACTTGCTTGCCGCCGTCCGGCAACTTGAAGCGGCCAGGCACCCGTGCCGACAGCTCGACCAGTCGATAGTCGAGGAACGGGGTGCGTGCTTCGAGGCCCCAGGCCATGGTCATGTTGTCGACGCGTTTGACCGGGTCGTCCACCAGCATGACCGTGCTGTCCAGTCGCAGGGCTTTGTCCACGGCCGCATCAGCGCCCGGCATCGCGAAATGCTCGCGCACGAAATCACCTGCCGCGTCGTTCGCCGTCAGCCACTTTGGCGTAACGGTCTCGGCGTATTCGGCGTAACTGCGGTCGAAAAACGCATCGCGATAGGCGGCGTAGGGGTCGCTGGCGCCGTCCACTTGCGGGTACCAGTGATAACCGGCGAACAACTCGTCCGCGCCCTGACCGCTCTGAACCACCTTGCAGTGCTTGGCCACTTCGCGGGACAGCAGATAAAAAGCAATGCAGTCATGGCTGACCATCGGCTCGCTCATCGCACGGAAGGCGGCGGGCAGTTGCTCGATGATTTCGCTTTCCTTGATGCGCAGTTGATGGTGGTTAGTGCCGTAGTGTTTGGCGATCAGGTCCGAATACTGGAACTCGTCGCCGCGTTCGCCGCCGGCGTCCTGGAAGCCGATGGAGAAAGTCGACAGATCCTTCACGCCCACTTCACGCAGCAGACCGACCAGCATGCTGGAATCGACGCCGCCGGACAGCAGCACGCCAACGTCCACCGCAGCGCGTTGACGAATGGCAACGGCTTCGCGCGTGCTGTCGAGCACACGGTCGCGCCAGTCTTCGAGGGTAAGATTCGCTTCGTCGGCACGCGGGCCATAGGGCAGGGTCCACCAGACTTTCTGCTCGACCTTGCCTTCGGCGCTCACGCGCATCCACGACGCCGGCGGCAGTTTTTCCACACCGGCCAGCAACGTGCGCGGCGCAGGCACCACGGCGTGGAAATTCAGGTAATGATTGAGCGCGACCGGGTCGAGCATCGGGCTGATGTCGCCGCCTTTGAGCAACGCGGGCAGCGCGGACGCAAAACGCAGGCGCTTGTCGGTGCGCGACAGGTACAGCGGCTTGACGCCGAGACGGTCGCGGGCGATGAACAGGCTTCTGTTGTCGCGCTCCCAGATGGCGAACGCGAACATGCCATTGAGCTTGGGCAGCATGTCAGCGCCCCAGGCGTGGTAGCCCTTGAGCAGCACTTCGGTGTCGCCGCCGGAGTGGAACTGGTAGCCAAGGCTTTCGAGCTCGGCACGCAGTTCCGGGAAGTTGTAAATCGCGCCGTTGAAGGTCAGGGACAGGCCCAGGTGGCTGTCGATCATCGGCTGCGCCGAGCCGTCCGACAGGTCCATGATTTTCAATCGACGGTGGCCGAGGGCAATTGGCCCCTGGCTGTGAAACCCCCACGCATCCGGGCCGCGAGCCGCGAGATGATGGGTGATACGTTCTACTGCGGCGAGATCCGCAGGTTGATTGTCAAAGCGTAGTTCGCCAGCTAATCCGCACATCTGTCCTAAACCCTTTATGTTTTCGGCGTGTTTGGCGTTACTGGGATTGCGCGGCGATAGATGCCGGGTTCATTCCGGGCATCAGGCGCATGATTGCGTACGTATGGCGCGTGTCGTACATCCTGCGCTGTCTAATCCCGAGCCTGCGCAATGCACTCAGCCAGTAACGATTCGGCCCTGTCCCGGCGCGGAGATACAGCCCTGGCACAAGCCCGCTTCCTATCGGCGCGAACACGTCATCAGGGCGCGCTGCCGTCAGCGGCCTAGCTTTATCGAGTACCAGCAGGCGTGGATCGTTCAATAAAAAAACATTGCAAGGGAGGGAGGCGTGGCCGGGTTTTTAATCACCGACGACGTTTTTCGTGGGATGTCGACTCGCTCATAGGTGCAAGAGGCGCTGCCCACGTGATGCCTGGGAAGCGCATATCTCGCCCGAGTCAACGCGAGCGGTTGGCGATCCGTAAAGCTGCGGTTTTGATGTACCTCACCGAGTTGGCGAGGTTACCGGCATGACTTTCGAGGAGCATGAGGTCCTCTTGTCGACACACAACTTTTTGAGCCTTGAGGTAAATGGCATGGCCTTCGAGAAATTGCGACAGAGAGTCAAAGTAGGCAGCAGAATCTTCGAGATCCAGCTGCATATCTTTCAAGCTTAGTGTAGACATCGAGGCTCCAGACGCTATTGAAGCAGGCGTCCTGGCCTGACGGGGTTGGGGTATTGGGTTCACTGTCCGATGCTTTGTTTATCGGCAGCCGTCAGGAAACTTTAGATGATTATTACGGTCGGTCTCGGCGGCGTGTCAGTAGCCCGTCATCTCCAGATACCCGACACCCCCGTGGCTACCGCTCACGGTGACCGGCCCTTCCCAGTAGGGAATCTGCAAATTCATCCACGCTTGGGGGTTCAGCGCTTCGACAGCAATGTCCACGGCCTTCGACGGTATTTTCACCGACCAGCGCGTGGGCATGTCGCGGCCTTCAACGTCAGTGGTGTCTTCCGGGACCAGTTCGATATCCTTCGCTGCCAATTGCTCGGTACTGCCATCGGCGTTGATCCATGTCCCGGTGAGGTACGGCTCGCCGTCCTTTTGCCGCATGCGATAGAGCATGACTTCGGTGCCATCACCCAGATGCAGTGAGAACCAGTCCCAGCCCGTCTGATTATCGGTGAGCGGCTGGCTGCTCCACTCCCGGTCCAGCCACGCGGGCCCGGACACCTGATAGGTTTTGCCGTCGATCTCGAGGCTGCCGTCCGCCTGAAAAAACGGCTGGCTGTAGTAGTACGACGCCTGACCCTGCTCGGACTTCTGACTGAAGCCCTGTTTGCCTTGCAGCACCAACGGCTTCGTGGCTTTAAGGTGTAGGCGATAGTTGAACTGCGGACTGCTGGCCTGCAACTGCATGTCCGCCAGCGGGTCATCGGTGGCAGATTGGCTGGTGAAGGACCAGTCATCTATCCAGGCTGCGAACGGTGCCAGCGTCACCCCGGCCTGCTGCACGCCGCCGCGGGCGTAGCGTTCCGCTGCGAAATGATCGTCCTGGGACGTCACGGCGGCGTGGCCCATCCACAGATTGCGGTTATTCCAGCCAGACCCATCGCCTTGCAGCCCTTTCGCGCGTGGGAGGGCATTGCGAAACAGGGTCCATTGCACGCCAAACGACTGGCCGTCGGCATCCTTGAGGTTGGCGGTGACGTACCACCACTCGATGCGGAAATCATCGTGGGGGCCATGATCGTCGGGGAACACGAAGCGCTTGTCCGGCGTCACCTGCGCGTAAATCGAGGCGTCGTCGGCAAGCCCTGCGAAGCCTTTTTCTTCCTCCGGTTTGTCGTCGCAGCCGCTCAGCAGGGTGACGAGCAACAGGCCAACGAGCGGGATCAGGGCCTTAACCTTCATTGGCGAAAGTCCTCAGCAAATCAGCAGGGCGGGTGCGGTACAAACGGTAGAGCGGCCATGCCGAGGCCAGCAGTGTGGCGAGCATCGCCAGCAGCGTGAGCCGCAACAGCTGCATCGGGAACACCTGCAGCGGCAGGCGCCAACCGAAGGCTTGCACGTTGATCACTGCGTCCAGACACCACGCCAGCAACAGCCCCAGCGGAATTGCCAGCACCAGCGTCAGCACCGCCAGGAGCCAGGTCTGCGCCAGATTGAGCAGCATCAATTGCCGCCGCGTTACGCCCAGCGCCCACAGCGGCGCCAGTTGTGAGAGGCGGCTCTGGCTCTGGGTCAGCAGACTGATGAACAGCGCAACGCCAGCGACCATCAACGTCAGGCTGTTCAAGGCTGCGGTGGCAGCGAAGGTGCGTTCGAAGACCTGCTGCGACCAGGCTTTGAGCTGAATCTGATCGACGATGCGGTTGTCGTCGATGGTGAATTTGTTGTGCAGCACCCGCAGCAGTTGCGGGATGGCGTGGGGATCGATGCGCAGATTGAAACGGTTGGGCGTCAGCTGCGGCCAGTGCTTGAGCAGGTGGTCGGCGTTCACCAGCATGTGGCCCTTGGGATTGCCGTAATCGGCATAAATGCCAACGACGCGCAGCGGCCACGGCCCGTCCGGCGCCGGCAGTTTCACCTCATCGCCAACGCTGACATCCAGACGGCGGGCCAGTTGTTCGCTGAGCATCAGCGTGTCTTCCTGCGCCAGTTGCTTCCAGGCATCGCCGCTCGCCGATTCCAAGAGTGGCCAGTGCTGGCGATAGTGCGGATGGTCGATGACGCCATACAGCTCGGCCGGCCAGCCATGCAGCTGCAGCGACACCTGCCAGTTGGGCAGCACCGCCGAGGTCAGCGGCTGCTGACTCAACCACTGCTGCAACGGCGCGGCCTGGGCGGGATTCTGCGGATTGATGTACAGCTCGGCGCTAAGGCGTTGCTCCAGCCAGTGGGTGAACGTCTGGCGGAACCCCGACGTCATGCTACCCGCGCCGATGTTTGCTGCCATCGCCAGAAGTAAGGCCATGAGCGCCAGGCTCAGGGCCGGCAATTGTTGTCGGCAGTCAGCGAGAAACCACTGACCCAGCACCGAACGGCTCCTGCCCAACAGTGCGTTTAGCAACAGGTTGAGCAGCACCGGAAGGCCCAGGGCCGCACTCAATAACAGGCTGGCCATCAACACGAAGCCCAGCGCCAGGCTGTCGCCAAACAGCGCGGCCGATACTGCAATCAACGCCGAAATCCCGGCGACCCAGCCCTGGCGTCGCAGCCATTTGGCGTGGGTTTCGTGCCATGCCTGGGCATTGGCCAGCGCCAGCAAGGGCAGACGCTCCGCGCGCAGCAGGCTGCTGGCGCCCGCGAGAAACGCGCCGAGCAGACTGACGCCCAATCCGCTCAGCCACCACCAGACGCTCAGGTTCAGGTGGCCCGCGACTTCAGCGCCGTACAGCCCGCGCAGACTCGCCGCAACATCGGGCAACAGCGCGCTCGCCAGCCAGTAACCACTGATGACGCCGGCGATGCCGCCGAGCAAGGCCAGCACCCCGAGCTCGACCACCAGACTCACCATCAACCCACGTGCGCTGACCCCGCAGGCACGCAGATTGCGCAGCAGCCCACGACGCTGTTCCAGCGCGAGACCAATGGCCGCGTGCACGATGAACAGCCCGACTACGAACGAGAGAAAACCCAGCGCGTCGAGGTTCAGGTGGAAGCTCTCGGTGAGCCTGCCCAGGTCGTTGTCTTCGCCGCTTTTGCGCAGCACCAGTTCGCCGTTCAGCTCGGCCGGCAGGGGAGGAGCGTTTTCGGCAAAATCCTTGGGCAGCACCAGCCGCGAGATCTGATTGGGCTGGTTGAGCAGTTGCTGGGCGAAACCGATGTCCATGAGCAGTACACCCGGCGCCATGTCGGTTTTCCCACGCAGTGGCGGCAGCACCTTGCCGGAGTCGATGACCGGCTGCTGGCCTTCATGAAGACCGAGGGCCGCGAGGGTCTGCGGGGAAATCCAGGTGGTGCCGGGAGGGGTGAAGAAGTCGACGATCTGCGCGGTGTCCAGCGATTGCCCGGCCAGCGCGGTGTTCACCGGCAGTGAGACTGGCTCGATGCCGAGCACGGTCAGGCGCTGCTCCGGCGCTTCCTTCAGGGTGACGCGTCCGCGGAGTGCGGGGGAGACCGGCCATCCCGCCCGGCGCAAGGTCACGAACAGGTCCTGGGAAAAGTTGGCGCCGTTGGGCGAGACCAGGATCTTCTGCGGCTCGCCACCGATCATCTGACTGGCTTTGGCGTAGCTTTCACGGGCCTGACTGTTCAGCGCCTGTACGCCGGTCAGCAGGCTGGTCGCCAGCCACAGGCCGGTCAGCACGCTGAAAAACTGCACGGGATGGCGCCGCCAGTGGCTGAGCAGCGCTTTCAACGTCCAGTAGAAGACAGACATCTCAGCGTTCGCCTTCGCTGACCAGCCGACCCAGATGCAGCACGGCCTGACGCTGCAATCGCGCCGCCACCCTCGGGCTGTGGGTCACCATCAACAGGCTGGTCGTGCTATCGGCGAGGAGGTCCAGCAACAGTTGCAGCACTTCATCGCTGGTGGCTTCGTCGAGGTTGCCAGTGGGTTCGTCAGCGAGCAGCAGCGCCGGGCGAGACGCGAGAGCCCGGCCAATCGCAACGCGCTGCTGCTGGCCGCCGGAAAGCTGTTCGGGGTAGCGCTTGAGCAGCGCGCCCAAACCCAGCCGCTCGGTGAGTTCGGTCTGCCATTCGGGTAGGTAGCGCCCGGCCAGACGCGCCTGGAACGCCAGGTTGTCTTCGACCTTCAGGCTGCCGATCAGGTTGAACTGCTGGAACACCAGGCCGATTTCCGTACGCCGCCAGTTGGCCAACTGCGCTTCGTTCATCTGGTCGAGACGCTGCCCGGCGACCTCGATGCTGCCCTTGTCGACGTGGTCCAGACCGGCCACCAGATGCAGAAGCGTGCTCTTGCCGCTGCCGGACTCGCCCATCAAAGCTAGACTGCCGCCCTGATCCAGTTGGAGGTCCGCGCCACGCAAGACGGCCAATGGGCCTTGGGCCGTGGCATAGCTTTTGAACACACCCTGGACTTGCAGCATCGACACGCACCTGAATGGAGGGATGGGCTGGAGGATAACGGTTTGGCCGGAGCCGATGTAGCTGGCGAAGCAGTGGATCTTCGGCAGGAGCAAGAAGTTGCGTCGGATAGCGGCGACGGGCGCCTGGACAGCCGATACCGCAGGCCTCTCTACTTCCCGCGAATCAGCCGGCGTAGCGCGAATCGGTTGGGATGACAGGCTTCGGCCACGCTTCGCGGCAGCGGCAGAGGTTCGTCATCCAGCCAGGCGGCAATCAGTTCGCCGGACAGCGGCGCAGTGATCAGACCGCGAGAGCCGTGACCGCTGTTGACGTACAGCCCGGCGAGCCATGGGCATTCGGTATCCGGCGTCTGGCGCGCATCCTTGCGCAGCACGGCGTACGCTTCAAGAAACGCCCCCCGATCCGCCAGCGGCCCGACGACGGGCAGGTAATCCGGGCTGGTGCAGCGAAACGCGGCGCGACCTTGCAGACCCTCTGCTGGCAGCGCGGTGGCGTTCAGCCGCTGGGTCAGGTCCTCGGAGATCTCTCTTAGCAGTTCGAGATTGCCGAGATGTTCGGCCGTATTCGGCGTCAGGTCATCGCTGTTGAAGGCGAAGCTTGCCCCCAGCGTGTGTTCGCCGCCGCGCGCAGGCGCCACGTAACCCTCGGCGCACACGACAGTCGTCAACGCCTGGCTTTCGGGGGTTTCAGCCAGTCGGGTAATCTGCCCGCGAATACGCTTGAGGGGCAGGTCAGCGCTGGCCGGGAAGCGTTTGATTTCGGCTGCGCCCGCCAACACGACGACGGGAGCAGAAGCCAGCAGACGCTCGCCATCCCACGCCTGCCACAGCGCCCCGTCCCGCCGCAGCTCGATCACGTCATTGTGGGTCAGCAGCTTGATGTTGCTTGCGCTGGCCTGATCGCGACACAACGCCGGCGGATGCACCCAGCCACCTTGGGGGTAAAACAAACCGCCGCTCTTCAACACGACACCGGCCCGTGACTCGGCGTCAGCCCGGTCCAGCACATGCAGCAGATCCTCGGGGAACGCCGTCGCCAGTTGCGCCTGCCGCGCTTGCTCTTTCTCTTCGAAGGCAAGCTGCAGCACGCCGCAATCGTCCCAGTCGATGCCCCGTTGCAGGCGTTCCAGCAAACGGCGGGTGTGACCAAATCCGCTCAAGATCAGCTGCGACAACGGGGTGCCGTGGGCCGACAGCTTCAGATAGAGCACGCCTTGCGGATTGCCCGATGCTTCTTGCGCCAAATCCCCGTGACGTTCCAGCAGACTGACGTGCCAACCGCGCGCGGCAAGACTTGACGCAGTGGCGCAGCCGGCCAGGCCTGCGCCGATTACCAACGCCGTGCGCGGGCCGTCCGGTGACGTCGGCCGGGCAAACCATGGTTTGGCGCGCGGGGGCGTTGGCACGCTTTCTGGCCAGCCGATGAAGCGGCCTTTGAGCACTTCCCACTTATGCCCGATCCCCGGCACGCGCTTCATCTTGAAACCGGCTGCGTTCAATGCCCGGCGCACCCAGCCCGTGCTGGTAAAGGTGCCGATGGTCGAGCCCGGTGCCGCCAGCCGCGCCAGCTCTGCGAAGAGTTCGGGCGTCCACATTTCCGGGTTTTTCGCGGGGGCGAAACCGTCGAGAAACCAGGCGTCGATCTGTCCGTCCAGCTGCGGCAGCATGTCCAGCGCATCGCCAACCAGCAAGGTCAGGGTCACGCGGCCGCCCTCAAAGACCCAGCGCTGGAAGCCCTGATGCACCGCCACGTATTGATCCAGCAACTGATCCGCTTGCTCCTTGAGCTCGGGCCACAAATTCAGCGCGCGTTCCAGATCGGCACGGGTCAGCGGGTATTTTTCGACGCTGACGAAATGCAGGCGGGCGTCTGCCACTGCGCTGGCATTGAACAGCTGCCAGGCGCACAGGAAATTCAATCCAGTACCAAACCCGGTTTCGCCGATCACCAGCCGACCACCCGCCGGTAACGCAGCAAAGCGCTCGGGCAGCTCGTTCTGGGTCAGGAACACATGGCGGGTTTCATCCAGGCCCGATCCGGTCGAGAAATAAACGTCGGCGAACACCCGTGAATGCGGATTGCCGTGTTCGTCCCAGTCGATCTGGGCGTGGGCAATCTGGTCATCGGCGATCTGGGTGTGGTCAGTGGTGGTCATGTTCGGCTCGGGGCGGGCGAGGTGGCGATGTTACTCCAGCGTCCGGGGAGGCGTGCACTACATATGTATGCCACTTTGCGGCTGCGTTCCTGTTTATCTATGCGCCTTTGATCACACGCAGAAACAAGGACGTCACATGAACACCGCCAGTCAGGCTCTTACGACTTCATTTATCCAGGACACGCTGCCGCAATGGTTCATCCAGGCGACCCCGGCAATGCGCGATGCCCTGCGTCAGGACATGACCCTCGCGCAGGCCGCTCGGGAAAACCTCAAGCAGGTGTTCCAGCGCATTCAGGACCTGCCGTCATTTGCGCGGCCGTTGCTGACCCAGGCCCTGGACGCCGAATTCGGTCCGGGTCTCGATGTAGACCGCGACCGCTTCTTCCACGCCAGATTCCAGCGCGACTGGCTGACAGGTCGTGCTTCGCCTCAGGGTTCCAGCACACGTTCGATGCTGGCCGCCGCCCTGCAAAATTTCGAAGCGGTCGAAGCGACGGACGCTGATCGTGAAAGCACCTCGGCAATCATTGGCGGCACGCCGGACACATCGGCGCGGCCGGAAGCCGTTCATCCATCAAGGGTTAGTCCCGGTCGCTTCATCGAACTGTGCCGCCGGCTTGACCTGGGCGGCCAGTATCAACGGCACTTGCATCATGTGTTGCACCCCGTCGCGAGGCCGGACGTCCCCGGAAGTCTGGACAGCAATGACATCAAGTCGCGCATTATCGAGCACGCCCGTCTGACCTTGCGGGTCGACTCCCACATCGCATACCTCAAGGGCTCTATTGATGAGGCGCAGTACCAGAGGCTGCTGCAGCTCGACGCCTACGGCCCCGCGCATCAGGTGTCCACCCTGCAACTGCTGGGCTACAAATTGCGCGGCCCGCTGTTATTCAAATCCACCGAGCAGACGCGTTGCGTGGTGTACCTGCCGGGGGAAGCCAGTGGCGCAATCCAGTCCTACCCCTCGTTGGAACATTTCACACAGGCGCTGCGGACCAAACTGCGCTCCGAGGCGTATCAACGCTACTTCGATCGCTTCATTCCCGAGCGCAGCAAAGGCGCTTTCTTCAAACGCTTGCACGAACGCCTGGCGCCCCATGTCCTGCACAGCGTCGCCCGTGGCAAAGGTTTTCACCGACAGCTGATCAGCGTTTCGGAAGTGGATCAGAATGCGTTCCTCGACCTGGAAGCCATCGATATGGGCGGCGCGCTGGGTGATGTTTTCTATCTTCATCAACTGCTGCGACTGAAGGATGACGCTCGCGTGCTCGCCGTCCCCACCGACGACGAGGACCAGAAAACCCGCGACCAGCGCCTCGCTGACTGGCTGAACTACGGCCTGGATGCACTGAATATCGCCGCGCTGTTCGTTCCCGGTCTGGGCGAAGTCATGATGGTTGTCGCGGGGGCGCAATTGCTCGACGAGACATTCGAAGGCATTGAAGCGTGGCGCCATGGCGACATGGATGAGGCGCTGGACCACTTGGGCAATGTCGCGGAAAACCTGGCATTCATCGGGGCGCTGGGTGTCGCAGGTGCCGTGACCGGCGCAATGGCGGCAGAAGCCGGTGGGTCGCAGCCACCGTCGTTCATCAAACGCAGCGTTCCCGCCCGAAACGCTGCAGGTGGCCTACGCCTGACCGATGTGAGCGTGGCTTTGCGTCGTTTGCATCCGGAACTCGCGGACATCGACGACAACACCGTCGGCCGAATAATGGCAGTGAGCGGGGTAGATGAAGAGCATCTGGCCGCACTGCACATCGCCAATCAATCGGCACCCGCAGCGCTGCTCGATACCGCCAAGCGTTTTCGCCTGAGTCAGCAGGCGGCAGACTCAGCCGACGCCTTCAACGCGGCGTACCTCGCCAGCGAGCAGTCGAGCGATCCGCTGATCGTACTGCTCAGACGGGATTTCCCGTCCCTCACGTTGGCGGCAGGACAGGAGCTGATCGCTGAAACCGCCAGCGAACAGAAACTGGCCATGCTGGACACCCAACGCATTCCGCTCGAAGTGGCCGGAAAGGTCCGTGGGCATCTGCGTCAGACCCGCATGAACCGAGCGCTGGAGGGTTTCTTTCTGACGCCCAGCACGGCCAACGCCGATCTCCAGCGCCTGACGTTGCGCAGCCTTGAAACATTCCCGGGATGGCCCGCTGACCTTCGCATCGAACTGAGGGAGGGCAGCACCACCGGGTCTTTGCTGGACAGCATTGGCGCCAAGAGTGCCTCGCAATGCCGTGTGTTGATCAAGGGCGACAAAGGCTTTCAGGTAGCGGGTACCGAGGAGTCGGAGAAAAGGGTCAGCCTGTTTGCCGCGCTCTTGCGTGCGCTGCCAGAGAGCAGTCGTCAGACGATGGGGTTCAACGACCCGGAAACGGGCGCACGGGCCTTCAAGCGTCGCATTTTTAATTGGGTCCGATCGCAGCCGGAGTGGGCGGCGGAGCAGTTGGGGCAATGGACGTTACCGACCGGGTTCAGGCCGCCGCAGCGTTTGCTTGACGGGCGCATCGGCTACCCACTCAGCGGGCGCGGTGTGCCTGTGGCTGACAGCGCGGTTCATCAGCAATTGCTCCAGGCAATGGCGCAGCTCTATCCGGAGAGTCTCGAGATGACGGAGCAGGTGCGTGGCATGGCCCGGCGGGGGCGATCACTGGAGCAACTGCTGCACGCGACGCGCGCTCGTGCTGTGGCCTATGACCAGTTGCACGTGAGCCTGATCGCCTGGGCGGAAGCCGACGATATCAGCGTGCTGCTCAATGACGGTGAACGTCTGGCGCGGCGTCGTGTGGCCAACGCGCTGGGTCGGGCCTGGCGCTACAGCCATGCTGATGCGCCACGGGGTACGCGCTGGCTGACGCTTGAGTTCCTGACAATGCCGGAATTGCCGCCGTTGCAAAGTTTCTATGGGGACATCACACAGATCGAGCTCAATAACGTGCAGTTTGATACCAACGCTGCCAATGCGTTTCTGGCGAACTTTCCGAACATGACCCACTTGAACGTGCGCGGAAGCTTCACCGAGCTCCCGAGTGTGTTACCGCAGTTTGAGTCCCTCCAGCACCTTTCGCTGGAGAACATGCAATGGCCCTTGGGCCAGCCTGCCATGGACACACTGATGGACATCCCCGCGCTGAATTCCCTGAGTCTGGCCGGCAGCCAGTTGGGTGAATTCACCGACACCAGCCGCCTGAGCCTGTCGACCTTGTGGATTAACAACACCGGCCTTACCCAGTGGCCTGAATGGACCGATTCGCTGGGCCTTGGCGAGCTGGACATCAGTGACAACCAGATCACCGACATCCCTTCCGACGTGATCGAAAACTCAAGGGATGATGGCCAGCACACGGTGATCTACGCCTACAACAACCCGTTCAACCGCCAAGACCTTGAGGATTACTGGCGCAACGATACCGGCTACGGTCATCGCTATCAGCTCGATTACGACTTTCCCGAAGACATCCGCGAAATCCACGTCGAAGGCGCGCCGATGGACACAGACTCTGAGCCATCTGATGATGAGTCCGCGTCCCATGGTCACCGCGCTGGTCCGAGCGCGGGTGCTGCCAGACCCTCGGCGCAGGTGTGGTTGCGCACGGGGGAAGATGTGTTGAATCAGCGGTTGCTGGCAGCGTGGACGCAGGTCGAACAGGCCGCCGATGCGCCTCATCTGCTGGTGTTGTTGCAGCGTTTGAGGGAAACCCCGGACTTCCGCCAGTTCCATGCCGAGCTTGCCAGTGAAGTGCTCACTGTTCTGGAAACAGCTGCGCAGGATGCCGGGTTGCGCGGGCAGATCGAGGTCATGGCCAACGACCGCTTGTTCGGCGCCAACCAGACCTGTCAGGACGGGGCGCGCTTGATCTTCAGCGACATCCAGGTCGCGGTTTACAGCCATGGTGCGCTGCGGGGCGTTGCAGAAAGCCAACGCACGGACGCCTTGCTGGGTGTCCTGCGTCAGCTTTTCCGCCTCAACGAAGTGCAGGCGATTGCGGATGCGGAGATTGCCCGGCGCGAAAGCCTGGGGATGGCGCTGGATCATGCCGAGGTGCGACTGGCCTACCGCGTCGGGCTCGCGGAGGAACTCGGGCTGCCCGGTCAGCCTTACCGCATGGTCTGGGCGCGTCTGGCGGCGGTCGACCGTGGGGCATTGCTGGACGCTCGTCGCCAGGTGCTGGAAGCAGAACGCGGCCCGGCTTTTCTGCAGTTCGCCATCAGTGATCAGCAATGGAACGCGCGGTTGCGCTCCGAGCATGCGCCCGCGCTGGCTTTGGCCACTGAATCCGTGCGCGCACGCATGGCCGCCCTTGAAGAGCATCCGCCAACCGATCCAGACGAGTACCACCGACAGGGCCTGGCCCTCATCGCCGAACGCGATGCGGCCGAGGCGCTGATGCTCACGCAGTTGACCGATCTGTACCGCGCGGGCTGGTAATTTGCTGAACAAGGTGGCACTCCCACGGTGCCGCCTCGTTAAACCCGCAACCGAATGTTTCCCGCTGCTGTGATCCATCGCAGCGGTTGGCGGTCATAACCTGCATCGGCGCTGCCCGCCGCCTGCTAGTCTTGACCGATCCTGAAGGGAGCCTTGAATGTTCGAATCCGCTGAAATCGGCCACACCATCGACGACGAAACCTACGACGCTGAAGTCCCGGCGCTGCGCGAGGCGCTGCTGGAAGCTCAGTACGAACTGCATGAGCAAGGCAAGCGCCAGATTATCGTGCTGATCAATGGCATCGAGGGCGCAGGCAAGGGCGAGACCGTCAAGCTGCTCAACGACTGGATGGACCCGCGCTACATCGAAGTGCGCACTTTCGATCAGCAAACCGATGAAGAGCTGGCCCATCCGCCGGTCTGGCGTTACTGGCGCCAGTTGCCGCCGAAAGGCCGCATCGGCGTATTTTTCGGAAACTGGTACAGCCAGATGATCCAGGGCCGGGTGCACAAGCGCTTCAAGGACCCCGTGCTGGATCAGGCCATCAACGGCGCCGAGCGACTGGAGAAGATGCTGGTCGACGAAGGCGCGGTGATCTTCAAATTCTGGTTTCACCTGTCCAAGCGGCAGATGAAGCTGCGCCTCAAAACCCTCAAGGATGATCCCCTGCACAGCTGGCGGATCAGCCCGCTGGACTGGCAGCAATCGAAGACCTACGACCGCTTTGTGCGTTTTGGCGAGCGCGTGCTGCGCCGAACCAGTCGCGACTACGCGCCCTGGCACGTCATCGAAGGCGTTGACCCGAATTACCGCAGTCTCACCGTTGGCCGCTTGCTGCTCGAGGGTTTGCAAAACGCTCTGAAGACACCTGAAGGGGCGACCCATCTTGTCGGACTCGGCCCTTTGCCCAACAACAGCAACGAGCTGAGCCTGCTCGACAACCTCGACATGACCCTGGCGCTGGAAAAAGACGACTACGACGAGCAGCTGATCACCGAGCAGGCGCGGCTTTCGGGGCTCATGCGCGACAAACGCATGCGCCGTCACTCATTGGTGGCGGTGTTCGAGGGCAACGATGCAGCGGGCAAGGGCGGTGCGATCAAACGGGTCGCCGGAGCCCTCGATCCAAGGCAGTACCACATCGTGCCAATCGCCGCGCCCAGTCAGGACGAACTGGCCCAACCCTACCTGTGGCGCTTCTGGCGTCAGATTCCGGCGCGGGGGAAATTCACCGTGTTCGATCGGTCATGGTACGGGCGCGTGCTGGTCGAGCGAGTCGAGGGCTTCTGCTCCGAGGCGGACTGGTTGAGGGCTTATAGCGAGATCAACGACTTCGAAGAGCAGCTCACGGATTTCGGCGTGGTGGTGGTGAAGTTCTGGCTGGCGATCGACGACAAAACCCAGCTAGAGCGTTTTCAGGCGCGGGAGAAGGTGCCGTTTAAGCGCCACAAGATCACCGAGGATGACTGGCGTAACCGCAGCAAGTGGCCGCTTTACCGCGAGGCGGTGGGCGATATGGTGGACCGCACCAGCACTGAAATCGCCCCGTGGACGCTGGTCGAGGCCAACGACAAACGCTGGGCACGGGTAAAGGTACTGCGCACGATCAACGAAGCGATCGAGGCGGCATTCAAGAAGAGTGACAAGAAGCACAAGTAGCAGGGAGGGGGACGTACGAGCCGGAGTCGGCTCGTACGCTTCTCAATCGGTAACGGTGGGACGTTATTGTCGAGCTTAGTGGTGGCGCGGCTTGAGGATCGCCGGCTTTTCATCCGGGGCCTGCAGCAGCAGATACAGCGCGGTCAGCGCTTCCGGGATCTGCACGATCATGTCGTCCATCAGGTTGGCGTCGGCGGCGATGTCGGCGAACTCAGGCTGTTCATCGAACAGACCGGAACCGACCATGATCGGCAGCAGCATCTCGCTGACCTCCTCTTCGTCGTTCTCGAACCAGGCGGATTCGCGCAGGAACACGCCTTCCATGAAACCGATGCACCAGCCACGCAGCTCGGAGTCGTCGGGGTCATCGCCCAAGTCGAGATCGCACGGCAATTCGAACTCTTCGTCCGACGCCAGCTGACGAGCGATGTGCGCCTTGAGCTGGATCAGCGTGGCTTCGATTTCCTCGTGCTGCGCTTTGTCAGCGTAGTGCGGAGGCTCGGCGAACAGTGCGTCGATCCACTCGCGATCCGGCACGGTTTCGGCGCAAATGGACAGCGCGGTCAGATAGCCGTGGGCGGCTACGTAGTCCAGCGCTTCGTCATGCAGCTCATCGGCATCGAGGAAGGCTTGCAGGCGGTGTAATTGCTCAGCGAAGGACATTGACAGACTACCTTGGGAATAAACGATGCTGAATTCTAGGCCCTGAGGGCGCCCGGCGCCAGCGGCGAGGCCACTGGAATCGGTATTCCGGTTAATTTCGACCGCCGGTGTCGCCGCTGTCCAATCTGTCGGAGCGCTCCGGTATACTGCCGCGCTTTGCGATTTCCACAGCGATTCTCGACCGCTGTTGCGGCACCATCCGGGGTATTTATGCTCGACCAGGCTCAACGCGTACTTAAAGACATCTTCGGCTACGACAGCTTCCGTGGTCGCCAGGGTGCCATTATCGAGCGCGTGGCCAGTGGCGGTGATGCATTGGTGCTGATGCCCACCGGGGGCGGAAAATCCCTGTGTTTCCAGGTGCCGGGCCTTTTGCGCGACGGCCTCGCGGTGGTGGTTTCGCCGCTCATTGCGTTGATGGACGATCAGGTAGCGACGCTGGAAGAACTCGGTGTTTCAGCCGCCGCGCTGAATTCCACGCTCAGCGCCGAACAGCAGCGCGACCTCGCCAACCGCATTCGCCTGGGCGAAATCAAGATGCTGTACCTGGCGCCGGAGCGTCTGGTCCAGCCGCGCATGCTGTCGTTTCTGCAGAACCTCAAAATCGCCCTGTTCGCCATCGACGAAGCCCACTGCGTGTCGCAGTGGGGGCATGATTTCCGTCCGGAATACCTGCAGCTGGGGCAACTGGCCGAGCTGTTCCCGGACGTGCCGCGGATTGCCCTGACTGCCACGGCCGACAAGCGCACCCGCGAAGAGATCGTCGAGCGCCTGCATCTGCAGAACGCCGAGCGCTTCCTGTCGAGTTTCGATCGCCCGAATATTTTTTACCGCATCGTGCCCAAGGAACAGCCGCGCAAGCAGTTGCTGGCGTTTCTGTCCGAGCGGCGCAGCGACGCAGGCATCGTCTATTGCCTGTCGCGCAAAAAGGTCGAAGAGACCGCGGCGTTCCTTAGCGACAACGGCTATCCGGCGCTGCCCTACCACGCCGGCTTGCCCATCGAGACCCGCTCCGGCAATCAGCGGCGCTTCCTCAATGAGGAAGGGCTGATCATGGTTGCCACGATTGCATTCGGCATGGGCATCGACAAACCCAACGTGCGGTTCGTGGCGCACATGGATCTGCCCAAATCGCTGGAAGCCTATTACCAGGAGACGGGTCGGGCAGGGCGCGACGGTCTGCCGGCCGATGCATGGATGGCGTACGGTCTGCAAGACGTTCTGATGCTCAAGCAGATGCTGCAGAACTCAGAAGGCGACGAGCGCCACAAGCGCGTCGAGCAGCACAAGCTCGACGCGATGCTGGCGCTGTGTGAAGAAACCCGCTGCCGGCGTCAGTCGCTGCTCGCCTACTTCGACGAAATCATGCCCAACCCCTGTGGGCATTGTGACAACTGCGTCGATGGTGTGCAGACCTGGGACGCCACCGAACCTGCGCGGCAGGCGCTGTCAGCGATCTATCGGACCGGCCAGCGCTACGGTGTGGGCCATCTGGTCGATGTCTTGCTGGGCAAGGAAAACGACAAGGTCCAGAGCTTCGGTCATCAGAAGCTGGCGGTGTTCGGTGTCGGCAAGAGCCGCAGCGAAGGCGAGTGGCGTTCATTGTTCCGACAGCTGGTGGCGCGCGGTCTGGCGGACATCGATCTGGAAGGCTACGGCGGCCTGCGCCTGAGCGACACATGCCGACCGCTGTTGCGTGGCGAAGTTACCTTGCAGTTGCGCCGTGACCTGAAACCGCAGACCACCGCGAAAGCTTCCGGCAGCCCGGCGAGCCAGCTGGTGCGCGGCGAAGAGCGCGAACAGTGGGAAGCCCTGCGTACGTTGCGGCGCAAACTGGCGGAAGAACATGGCGTACCGCCGTATGTCATCTTCCCGGATTCGACCTTGCTGGAAATGCTCCGCAGCCAGCCGGGGACCATGGCTGAAATGGGCCGGGTCAGCGGGGTGGGCGCGCGCAAGCTGGAGCGTTACGGAGAGGCATTCCTCGAAGTGCTCGGCGGTGCTGCACCCGCGCCGCGTGTGGTCGCCGATGTGCGGCATGAGCTCATCAGCCTCGCCCGCGCCGGCATGACCCCGATGCAAATCGCCGGGCAACTGCAGTGCTCGGAGAAGAACGTCTATACGATGCTCGCCGAAGCGATCGGTAAACAGCAGCTTTCGCTGGATCAGGCGCTGGACCTGCCCGAAGACCTGATGACCGAGATTCAGGACGCGTTCCTCGACGGCGAAGGCGAGCTGCCCCCCGTTGCCGCCATTGCCGAGCTGTTCACCGGCCGTGTTCCCGAAGGGGTGCTGTATTGCGTGCGCGCGGCGTTGCAGTCCGAATTCGAGGTTTAACCCTTCGCCACCACGGCCGGTTGCAGACGTTCAAGCAGTTCAAGGCAATCCAAAGGCATACCCGCCGCATCCCGGCCTGTGCGACGAATCACCGCGTCCAGGCGCTTGCCTCATGCCGGGCTCCATGGTTAGCTGCCTATTAATTAGGAATCGCCTTTAACCATCGAGTTACCTATGCCGTTAACCGAAGAACACCGCTTTGGCATGCAGCTGGCCCATATGTCCCGGGGCTGGCGTGCCGAGCTGGATCGCCGGCTGGCTGACCTGGGATTGTCCCAGGCGCGCTGGCTGGTTTTACTGCATCTGGCCCGTTTCAAAACGCCGCCGACCCAGCGTGAACTGGCCCAGAGCGTGGGCGTTGAAGGGCCGACCCTGGCCCGGTTGCTGGACAGCCTGGAAAATCAGGGGCTGGTTCTGCGGCAGGCAGTGCTCGAAGACCGTCGGGCGAAAAAGATCGTTCTGTGCGACACGGCGCGGCCGCTGATCGAGAAAATCGAAACCATCGCCACGGCCTTGCGCCACGAGTTGTTTGCCGGCATCGACGAAGAAGAATTGCTCATGTGCATGCGCGTTCATTCGAAAATCCTCGCCAATCTCGAAAAATCCTGAAAACCGCTCGAACGCCCGCGACAAATACATTGATGCGGGCGAAACATCCTGTTCTATTTGCACCCATACTGATGATGCCCGGATGACGTGTCCGGGCGTACCGAATGTGCAGGGAAGCCTGCCTCGTCTTCAAAAGGGTTCGCATGCGGAAGAGTTTTCAGGCCGGTAGTCGTCGCGAAGGAGATGCGCCCCTTCGCGTTCAGTCAGGTCTTCGTTCGGGTTTGCTCGCCATCGGTCTTGCTTCGGCCGCGTTGCTGCACAGCTCCGTGGCGGCTGCGCTGGGGCTGGGCGAGATCAGCCTGCATTCCGCCCTCGGGCAACCCTTTAACGCCGATATTGAATTGATCGAAGCGGGTGGGCTGAGTCCCGAGGAAATCGTCGTGGGGCTCGCGCCGCCCGAGGCCTTCACCAAGGCTGGCGTTGAACGCGTGTTCTTTCTCAACGACCTGCGTTTCACCCCGGTGATCCGTGGCAACCGCAGTGTGATTCACATCGAATCGCACAAGGCGGTCACTGAGCCTTACTTGAACTTCCTCGTCAGGCTGGTACGGCCTAACGGCGACCAGCTGCATGAATACACCGTGTTGCTCGACCCGCCGACATCGCCTACAGGACTCGCCGCGACGCGCAGCCGTACTCAATCGCCGGCGGCCAGCGCGAAGAATGATGAGTCGCGTCTGCCGGTCGCGCCGCCCCAAGCTCGACAAGGCAAGCATTACACGGTTGTGTCCGGCGACACCCTGGCGGGTATTGCCCGTCAGGTACAGGCGCCGGGCAGCAAGACCTCTTCTGCCGAGTTGATAAAAGGTGTGGTGGCGCTCAATCCGCAAGCGTTTCCCAATGGCGAGCGCAGCCAGTTGAAGGTCGGTCAGAGCCTTTTGCTGCCGGACAATGCCCTTGAACCGAAGACCGCCAGCGCGCCTGCCGCTGCAGGCAGCAACCCCTCGGCAGCAGCTTCCGCCGCGACGGCTACCCCGGCGAACCAGAACGCGGTCGATCAGTTGTCGGCGACGGCACTGGAAAACCAGCAATTGAACAAGACGCTGGACGACCTCAAACAGCAAGTCCAGACGTCCACCGTCGAAGAGGCCGACAAGGACAAGCAGATCATCGAGCTGCAGACCCAGCTCGCCGAACTCAAGGCGCAGTCGGCCAAACCTGCGCCCGCTGCTCCGACGACAGGGGCGGTGACGACTGCGACTCCCGCTGCAACGCCAGCTCCCATAGCGACTCCCGCACCAGCGCCGACGCCGGTGCCGGTCGCCGCCGTGGACGATGACTTTCCCTGGACGTCGATTCTGGCGGCGCTTCTGGTGGTGTTGCTGCTCCTTGCGCTGGCCTGGTCGGTGCGCCGCAACCGGATCAAAAATCAGCTGGCCCTTGAGCCCGCGCCTGTCGAGCCAGTGGTCAGGCCTGCCGCGACGGTCACGCCGGTCTTCGAAGTGCCGGCTGTTACTGCGGCGCGTCCAGCCTCGGCAGCGCCTGCTGGCCAGCGCCTGGCCGGTGCCGCCACCGACGCGCTGGATGGTGCGAGCATTTACATCGCCTACGGTCGTTTCGCCGAAGCGCTGGCCATTCTGCGCGATGCGCTGGACAAGCAGCCCGAGCGTACCGATGTCCGCCTGCGCATCCTCGAACTGCTCGGCGAGCAGGGCGACGTGGAAGGGTATGACGAAGAAGAAAAGGTTCTGCTGAGCCAGGGCGTCGATGGGCAAAAGCTCCAGGACATCCGCGACCGTTACCCGAAACTGAAGCCCGAGCCCGTTGCTCCCGAACCGCCGTCCGCGCCAGTCGCCTCGCCTCCCATGACCTCGGCGGCAGCCCCTGCGGCGACGCTGGGTGCAGCTGCGGTGCTGGCGGGTCAAACGGTCTCGGCCAGTCAAGCATCAGACGACCACCCACAGCTCAGCCTGACAGAGCCCGCCCAGCTGGACGAAAATACGGCCGCATCGCTGAACCCGGTTGACCCTGCCGACGATTTCCAGCTCAACCTCGACGATCTCTCCATGGACGCCGACTGGGATCTGGTTGATCCGTTCGACAGCAAGCCCGCTCCCCGCAAGCCCGCGCCGGCGCCCGAGGCCGAACCTGAACTGGACACGTCGTTCTCGTCCGACCTGACGCAACTGCCTGAGGTTTTCGAGATGCCGGAAGAGCAGTTCCTCAGCGATTTTGCCGAAGAGGAAACGCCGCCGGAAATGGACGTCCAGTTCGAACCGGGCCCGGCAGCCGTCGTGCAGAGCAACAGCGATTTGCTGGACGACGCTTTTCTCGACAGCTTCATGATCGAGGAGGGCGGTTTCGATTTGCTGAGTCTGGACGAAGAACCGCTGAGCAAGATCAATGAGGCGCAGGTGCTGATTGATGAAGGCAACCTCGACGAAGCCCGCCGGCTGTTGCAGGAAGTGATCGACGGCTCTGACGACGGCCCTCAGCAAACGGCCCGTGATCTGCTGGCAGGGTTGGGCTGACCGATGTCCGCCAAGGCTGAAATCACCATCACCTACTGCACGCAATGCCAATGGCTGTTGCGTGCCGCCTGGCTGGCTCAGGAGTTGTTGAGCACCTTCACCGATGACCTCGGCAAGGTGTCGCTGATCCCAGGCACCGGCGGTGTGTTCCGCATCACCTGCGATGACGTGCAGATCTGGGAGCGCAAGGCCGACGGCGGGTTTCCCGAGGCCAAGGCACTCAAGCAGCGGGTGCGCGACCAGATTGATCCGGCCCGGGACCTGGGGCACAACGATCGTCACGCCGGCCTCGACACCTGAATGCGCATCGGCTGTCGCAAAGTGTTAATCGATAGGCCGTGTCATCAAAGCTAAACACCGTCGTCATGTTCATATCACCGACCACGTCCACGCTTGGGAAAACCCAAGTGGAGGTGGTCCATGAGCATTGCCGAGAACGTGAAACCCAGCCGTAAGCAACGTGTCCGGACCTTGTGGATCTCCGATGTGCACCTGGGAACCCGTGACTGCCAGGCCGAACACCTCTCCGGATTTCTCAAGCAATACCATGCCGACAAGGTGTACCTGGTCGGCGACATCATCGACGGCTGGAAGATGCGCGGCGGCATGTACTGGCCGCAGGCCCACACCAACGTCATCCGCCGCCTGTTGACCATGAGCAAGCGTGGTACGGAAGTCATCTACGTCACCGGCAACCACGACGAATTCCTGCGCCGCTATTCAAAACTCATTCTGGGCAATATCCAGTTGGTCGATGAAGCCGTGCACCTGACCGCCGAGGGTCGTCGGCTGCTGGTGATCCACGGTGACCAGTTCGACGTCATTACCCGCTACCATCGCTGGCTCGCCTTCCTTGGCGATTCGGCCTACGAATTCACCCTGACCCTCAATCGCTGGCTCAACCACTGGCGCGCCAAATACGGTTACGGCTATTGGTCGCTGTCGGCGTACTTGAAGCACAAGGTCAAGACGGCCGTGAGCTTCATCAGCGACTTCGAGGAAGCCATCGCCCATGAGTGCGCCAAGCGCGGCCTGGACGGGGTGGTGTGCGGACATATTCACCACGCCGAGATCCGTCAGGTGGGCGGCGTGGAATACCTCAACTGCGGCGACTGGGTGGAGTCCTGCACGGCCTTGATCGAACATTGGGATGGCACGATCGAGCTGTTCCGGCTGGCTGATGCACACGTCAAAGCCAAAAGCCCGCAAGCGCCGGAACCAGTGGGCGAAACGGTCTGAGCGCCAGCGCTTTGTAGCTCAATCGGGGCGGCAGCAAGGCGTCATAAGTGATGCCGAGGGAGTGCCGATCAAAACGGCACTTTGCCCCTGAGCATGTCCTTGTACATCACGAAATCGCCGAGCAGGCTGTAGAACGGATGCTTGAACGTGGCCGGGCGGTTTTTCTCGAAAAAGAAATGGCCGACCCAGGCGAAGGTGTAGCCCGCCAGCGGCAAGACCCATAACAACGTCCAGCTAGCGCTGAGCACGGCGAATGCCAGGATCAGGATGACCAGGCTTGTACCGATGAAATGCAAACGGCGGCAGGTGCTGTCGCGGTGTTCCTGCAGGTAGTACGGATAGAAGTCTGCGAATCGGTCGAAACGTTTCACTGTTTCCACAAAACTGTGCTCCGAGGCAGGGTATTGGCTGAGCTTAGTTCAGCCCCCGCCGCTCGCCGCGAAATTTCTAAGGGCTTCGCGAATGACATGGCCCGGCCCGCAGTGTTCTAGTGCCGCCAGAACGCCGGGATGCACAGCACCAGCACCGTGATGATTTCCAGCCGACCGAGCAGCATGCCCAGGGACAGAATCCACTTGGCGGCATCCGGCAGCGTCGAGAAATTGCCCGCCGGGCCGATGGTTTCACCCAGCCCTGGTCCTACGCCCGACACGGTGCTGGCGGCGCCGGTCAGCGCCGTCATCCAGTCCAGCCCCAGCAGCGACAGCATCAGCGCGATCAGGCAGATAGTGAAGGTGAAGAAAAACGAGAAGGTCAGAATCGAGCGCACGATCTCGTCGTCCAGCCGGTGACCGTTGTACTTCTGCTTGATCACGGCGCGTGGGTGAATCAACTGGTGCAGGTTGGCGCGCAGCAGGATGTACGCGACCTGAAAGCGGAAGACCTTCACGCCGCCGGCCGTTGACCCTGAACACCCGCCGATGAACCCCAGATAGAAAAACAGCATCAGGGCAAAGTTGCCCCACAGGCTGTAATCCCCCAGCGCGAAGCCGGTGGTCGTCACCACCGAGGTCACGTTCAGCGCCACATGGCGCAACGCGTCATACCACGGCAGATCGGTCGTCGCCCAATACCAGGCGCCCATTACCAGCCACGTCACCAGCAGCAGGACGAGGAAGCCCTGCACCTGCTGATCCTTGAGCAGCGCCCCGCGATTACCCCGCAGTGTTGCGACATACAGGGTGAACGGCAGGGCGCCGAGGATCATCACCACGATCGCCACCCAATGCACGGCGGGTTGCGGCCATTTCGCCAGGGACTGATCCGAGGTGGAGAAACCGCCGGTCGAAATCGCCGACATCGCGTGGTTGATCGCGTCGAACAGGCTCATGCCCGCCCACCAGAATGCCAGCGTGCCCAGCACGGTGATGCCGAGGTAAACCAGGACGATGAACTTGGCGACCATGTGGGAACGCGGCATGACTTTTTCGGAACGGTCCGACGACTCGGTCTGGAACAGACGCATGCCGCCGATGCGCAGCAGCGGAAGAATCGCCACGGCCATGCCGATGAAGCCAATCCCGCCGAGCCAGTGCAGCAACGAACGCCAGATCAGGATGCCGGGGGACATGGTGTCCAGCCCGCTGAGCACCGTGGAGCCGGTTGCGGTGATGCCGGACATGCTTTCGAAGAAGGAGTCGGTGTAGCTGATGTGTTGCGTGAGCAGAAACGGCAGCGCCGCGAAGACGCAGACGATGACCCAACTGCTGACCGTGAGCAGGTACATATCCCGCGGGCGCAGGTGAACGTGTTCCGGCCGGCCCTGACCCACCAGCGCCAGCCCGGACACGAACGTGATCAGGCTCGACCACAGAAACGACGGCATGTCGGCGGTGCGGTGGAAGATCATCAGGGTGACCATCGGCACGACCATGGCGATGGCCAGGGTAATCAGGAAGATGCCGATAATGAAACCGATGATGCGGAGGGTCGGCAACGCCATGCAGTCGCTCTGATCAGGTAGTGAGAGGGCGGCCATTCTACTCGCGGGCCCGTTTGTGTAAACCGAGGCATTTCCGAGAGTGTTGTAAGTAAATGCCCTGGTTAATCGTTATTGAAGTTCAAGACTGCACCGAGGGCACTACAATGGCCCGTCATTTTTCCTGGAGACGACTTAATGGAAGCGCTCGACGTATTGCTTAATCGCGTGTCCGTGCCCCGCTTGATCGAACCCGCTCCAAACGCCGAGCAACGCGAGATCCTCTTTGGCGCCGCCCTGCGCGCGCCGGACCACGGCGTGTTGCGGCCCTATCGCTTTCTGACCGTAGAGGGCGACGCACGTCACCGCATGGGGGATTTGCTGGCCCAGGCCTTGATCGACAAAGGCGGCGAGGTCGACGCCAAAGCGCTGGACAAGGCTAGAAACGGACCGTTGCGCGCGCCCTTGGTGGTCGTGGTCATCGCCAAGTTGACTGACCACTTCAAAGTGCCGAAAAAGGAACAAGTGATCACCGCAGGGTGCGCTGCCCACGGCATCCTCCTGGCCGCTTATGCGATGGGCATTGGCGCGGTCTGGCGCTCGGGGGATTTGTCCTACTCCCGCCATGTCGCCGAAGGGCTGGGTCTGACAGCCGAAGAAGAAATCGTCGGCTTTCTGTACCTCGGCACCCCGCAAAACCCGCCCCGCGAACCGGCAAAGCCGGACGTGGCCGAGTTTGTCAGCGCGTGGGAAGGTTAGTGGGACCGGCTTTAGCCGGGAAGGCATCAGGCGTTACGCCGCAAAACTGAGGGTGTGCACACCGACCTCTTCCCGGCTGAAGCCAGTCCTACTGGGTACCGCACCCATTCAGCGGGAGTGGCTGCGAACAGGGAATCAACCGTGCAAAGCGGTCAACTGGCGGGGCACCACGATGCTCGCCACGAATCCGCCCTGCGGATGATTGCCCAGCACCAGCGTCCCGCCGTGCTTCTCGGCGGCGCGTTTGGCAATCGCCAGACCCAGACCGTAACCCGGCGCGGTCTGGTTCGGCGCGCGATAGAACGGCTCGCCCAGCTGCGCCAGATGCTCCGGATTGGCACCGGGCCCGTGATCCCGCACGCTGAGACGCAACTCATCCCCCTCTGTGCTCGCGCTCAACTCGATCGGTTGCCCCTCCGGGTTGAAACGCAGCGCGTTGCGCAGCAGATTGTCCAGTGCCCGTTCCAGCACGCTCGGCCAGCCCTGCAACTGCACGCCAGGTTCCACCGACACCGAAACAGTTTGCTCGCCGCCGCCCATTTCCGTCTCAGCCTGCAAATGATGCAGCAGCCCTGACACATCCACCGCCGTGGCGCTGCCCATGTCGGCATCCAGTCTTGCCAGCGCCAGAATTTCACTGATCAACTCTTCCAGGCGGTCGCACTCACGGGTCAGGCGCGGCCACAGCTTGTTGCGCTCCACCGGCTCGGCGCGTTCGGCCAGGGCCAGGGCGATCCGCAGCCGGGCCAAAGGAGAGCGCAACTCGTGGGAAACGTCGCGCAGCAGCTGGCGCTGGCTGCTGATCTGACTTTGCAGGCGGGCGCCCATGCGGTTGAAGTCATTGGCCAGCACACCGAATTCATCACGACGATTGGCCAGTTGCGCCAGGCTGTTCTGCTGATACGTGGTCTGGCCGAGGTCATGCACCGCGCCACGCAAACGGCTTAACGGGCGGGTGATCGACAACGTCACCATCAGACTGAACAACGTCAGCACCACCAGCGCGATACCCAGCGCACTCAGCGGCCAGACCAGACTGTCGCGGTGCCAGGCGTCCAGCTCCGGATGAGGGATGCGGTAAATCAGCAGGTAGGTTTCGCCGGTTTTTTCACTGGTGTATTCGGTGGTCAGGCGCCGCCAGGGCAGCGGGCGTGTGTCGTCATTCTGCCGCTCTTCAAAGGCCGCCGCGCGGGGCGGGAAGGTACCGGGGATCACCGCCTCGCCGCTGTCGTTCAACACCTGAACGTCGATGTGGTATTTGCGCTTGAGGTCTTGCAGATAGTCCTGGGCAGATTTCTCGCCTTGGCCTTCGTACAGCTCGACCCACTTCTGCGGCAAGTTGTGCAGACCAGGATGGCGACTGAGGATCCAGGCGTCCTGATTGAGCACATGCCCCATCAGAATCGACAAGCCCGCCACCAACGCGATCGCCAGCCAGAAGCTGGCCAGGATTCTCCAGAACAATGAACGCACGTGCTGCCCTCGACCCGGTTCGTCAAATAGAAAACCCGACACGCCGGGGAGCGTGTCGGGTTAGGGGAAGTGTAATGCCGCGCCAGCAGCCGGTTACTGGGTTTTTTGCGCTTTCTGCGCTTTCCAGGCTTCGAACTCGGCGCGATCCGCACGACGCTGGGCCTCATCCTTCTGGATCTGGTCGAAGGTCTTTTGTTGCTCCGGTGTTAGCAGTGCACGGATGTCGGATTGGGTTTTGGCCCGGGCAGCTTCCTGTTCATCCTTCATCGCTTTCTGGTCGGCAGCTGACAGCTTGGCCAGGTACTTCTGGGTGATCTCGTTGCGGCCGTGCCATTGAGCGCCCATCAACCTGTCGACTTGCTGACGTTGATCCGGGGTCAGGTTCAGCTGTTCCAGAGGACCTTTGCGGTGATGCATGCCAGGCCCATCAAAGCCTGGACCACCAGGGCCACCCATCGGGCCGCCTTCCGGAGGCATGGCCATTGCAACGGTAGGGAGGGCTGCGGCGAACATCAAAGCCATCAAAGTCTTGCGCATGGTGAATCTCCTTGTCTCGATTTCGGCTCTGTGCCGGTTGAGGCCAGTTTAGGGAGATCAAGGTCAAGGGAGGTCAGGCGTGGGTAAAGCTTGGGTAAAGGGGGCGCGCTGGCGTGTTGACGTAGTGTGCCTGCTACCGAGTGCGCGCCCAGCTGTAAGCGGCAAGCCACAAGCTTCAAGCCAAAAGCAGTCCGGCGTCGCTGCCGATGCTGTTGCTTGTGCTGTCGCTGTTGCTTGCAGCTTGCAGCTTGCAGCTTGCAGCTTGCAGCTTGCAGCTCCCAACTCCCTCGTCAGAGGCTGTAATAATACCCACGGCTGCGCAGGGCCACTATGCGCGGGCGGCCGTCGGCGTGGGGGCCGATCTTCTTGCGCAGGTTGCTGACGTGCATATCAAGGCTGCGGTCGTAGAGCGTCAGCTTGCGGCCCAGGGCCAGTTGCGCCAGCTCCTGCTTCTCGAGCGGCTCGCCGGGCTGGCCGAGCAAGGCCTCAAGCAGACGCGCTTCGGACACGGTCAGGGTGAATTCCTGCTCATCAATCGTGACCACCCCGCGCGCCGGGCTGAAGCACAGGTCGCCCAGCTCGATCTGCGACGAGACCGCCGTCGGATGGCTGCGGCGCAATACCGCGCGCAGACGCGCTGTCAGTTCACGGGGATCGCAGGGCTTGGCCAGGTAATCGTCGGCACCCAGTTCCAGACCGAGGATGCGGTCCAGCGGTTCGCCGCGCGCCGACAGCATCAGCACGGGGAGGTCGGGGTGATCGGTGCGCAATTGTTTGAGCAGTTCCAGACCGCTGCCGTCGGGCAGCATCACGTCCAGCACCACCGCAGCGGGTGCGGATTCGGCGAGCGCCTTGCGCGCGCTCTGGCCATCGTGGCAGGCGCGCACGGCGAACCCTTCCTGACTCAACCAACTGCTCAGGAGCTCACACAGCTCCTGGTCATCATCAATAAGTAACAGCTCGCTCATGACTCACTCAATTTAGCCATTGCCGACGACGTCTACGCCGGTCGCTGGCAAAGATACCGCACTGGAGGGCCACCCTTGTTGCGCGGCCCCTCGCGACAAACCGTTGTTGTTCGATCAATACCCGCAAAGGCATGACCGCCCGTGCCTCTTTGAGCCGCAGTCAAAGCTCTTGGTTCTAGCAACTTATCGGCAGGCCAGTGCGAAGGGTGAGCAATGTAAAGCGGGTTGAAGGCGGTCCGGCTCATGTACGGAGCCGGGCGCTGGTCAGGCGTATCAGGGCAGGACTTGCTTGAACGGTTTGACGACCACGCCGGCGTAGACACCGGCTGCAACGTAGTGATCGGCATCAGCCCAGGCCTGGGCGTCCTTGAGGGACTCGAATTCCGCGACGATCAGGCTGCCGGTAAACCCTGCAGTGCCTGGGTCGATGCTGTCCACTGCAGGCATTGGGCCGGCGAGAACGATGCGGCCTTCGGCTTTCATTGCGTTCAGGCGATTAAGGTGCGCAGGGCGCGCGGCCAGGCGTTTTTCCAGCGAGTTGGCGACGTCGGTTGCCACGATTGCGTAGAGCATGTCAGTCCTCTCTTTTCTTGTTTGCAGGCTGGGTGGACGGGTCGGCGTCATGGATGTGGCGAGCCAGGTAGATGCCTTGGCCCACCAGGAACAGCAGGGTCATGCCCAGGCTGCCGAACACCTTGAAGTCGACCCAGAATTCTTGATAGGTAAAGGCCACATAGAGATTGGCCGCGCCGCAGAACAGGAAGAACAGGATCCAGGCGATGTTCAGCTTGGTCCAGACCGCCTGCGGCAGGGTCAGCGCGTGGCCCATGATGCGTTGAATCAACAGACGGTCGCCAATGAAGTGGCTGCCGGCAAAGATCAGCGCGAAGACCCAGTTGACGACCGGGGCTTTCCACTTCAGGAAGGTTTCGCTGTGGAAAGCCAGGGTCAGGCTACCGAAGACCAGACAGGCAATCAGCGTCAGCCACTGACTCTTTTCCAGTTTGCCCTGCCGGAAATAAAGGACGCCGTAGACCACCAGGGAACTGGCGATCAGCATCGCGGTGGCGCTGTAAATCCCGCCTACCATGAAGCTGTGGCCAAGGACATCGACGGCTTGCGGGCTGATTTTGTAAACGATGAAGAACAGGATGAGCGGGATGAAGTCGATGAATTGTTTCACAGTAAGAGCCAGAAGCTGGATGTGACGGCATAATAACAAACATCAATGACTGCGAAAGCGCCCCTATGAACGTCGATCTGCACTGCCACAGTACCGCTTCCGATGGCGCGCTTGCGCCCGCGGTACTCGTCGCGCGTGCCCATGAGCACGGCGTGAAAGTCCTCGCGCTGACCGATCACGACACCCTCGAAGGCCTGGCTGAAGCCCGTACTGCGGCGGTTGCGCTGGGTATGCAGCTGATCGATGGCATCGAACTGTCCTGCACCTGGGGCGGTGCCACCATTCATGTGCTGGGCTATGCATTCGATGTGGATGCCCCGCAATTGCGTGAAGCCATCGAGCAATTGCACACCGGACGCTGGTTGCGGGCCGAAGAAATAAGCCGCAAGTTGGCGATGAAAGGTATGCCCGGCGCGCTCGAAGGTGCGCGCGCGGTCCAGCAGGCACTGGGCGACAGCGGCAATGCGCCGGCCCGACCGCATTTTGCCGACTTTCTGGTCAATCAGGGTTTCGTCAAAGACCGCGCCGAAGCGTTCCGCAAATGGCTCGGCGCGGGCAAACTGGGCGACGTCAAGCAACACTGGCCGACCCTTGAAGAAACGGTGGCGACCCTGCGCGCCGCCGGAGCCTGGATCAGCCTTGCTCACCCTTCGCATTACGATTTCACCCGCAGCAAGCGTCGCAAGCTGGTCGCTGACTTCATCCAGGCCGGCGGCCACGCAATAGAAGTGGTCAACGGCCTGCAGCCTGCCGATCAGGTCGGCAGTCTGGCGATTCTGGCCCGTGAGTTCGGTCTGCTGGTCAGTGCCGGCAGTGATTTTCATGCCCCAGGCGCATGGTCTGAAATCGGCGTTTATCGCCCATTGCCCGAAGACCTGCCCCCCCTTTGGTGTCGGTTCAAACATGACCAGCCTACTGCCGTCTGAACAGGAAATTACCGTGAGTCAATTTTTCCAGGTCCATCCGGAGAATCCGCAAGCGCGCCTGATCAAGCAGGCCGTGGAAATCATCCGGGCGGGCGGTCTGGTGGTGTATCCCACCGATTCGTCCTACGCGTTGGGTTGCCAGATGGGCGACAAGACCGCCGTCGAGCGCATCCGTCGCCTGCGTCAACTCGATGACAAACACAACTTCACGCTGATGTGCAGCGACCTGTCCCAGCTCGGGTTGTTCGCCAAGGTCGACACCGCGGCGTTTCGCGTGCTCAAGGCGCATACGCCGGGGCCGTACACCTTCATCCTCGGCGCCACCCGTGACGTGCCGCGTCTGGTCCTGCACCCCAAGCGGCGGACCATTGGTTTGCGCGTGCCGGGTCATCCCATTGCTCAGGCGCTGTTGCAGGAACTGGGTGAGCCTTTGATGAGCGTCAGCCTGATCATGCCCGGCGAGACCATTCCGATGAGTGACCCTTATGAGATGCGCGGGATCCTCGAGCATCAGGTGGACCTGATCATCGACGCAGGTGAGGGCGGCATTTCGGCGTCGACCGTGGTCAACCTGACCGATGGCGAGCCCCAAGTGGTGCGCGTGGGTTGCGGCGATCCGACGCCGTTCGGGGTCGAAGTCGAGTGACCCAGGCGCAAACGCTGGATGTTCAGACCGATGCTCACATCGACCCGCAGGCCAGCGCTCAGCAAGAGCTGCCGTTTGCCATGGTCTACGGTCAGGCCGTCACGCAGATGCCGGTCGATCTGTACATCCCGCCGGATGCGCTGGAAGTGTTCCTCGAAGCCTTCGAAGGCCCGCTGGACTTGCTGCTGTACCTGATTCGGAAACAGAACATCAACATCCTCGACATCCCCGTGGCGGAAATCACCCGTCAGTACATGGGGTATGTCGAGCTGATGAAAACCGTGCGTCTGGAGCTCGCCGCCGAGTATCTGGTCATGGCGGCCATGCTTGCCGAGATTAAATCGCGCATGTTGCTGCCGCGCTCGGAGATGGCTGAGGAGGAAGAGGGTGACCCTCGCGCCGAGCTGATTCGCCGCTTGCAGCAATACGAGCGGTTCAAGGCGGCAGCTGAAGGCATCGACCAGCTGTCCCGCGTGGGCCGTGATGTCTTTATACCCAGGCTTGAGGCGCCCGAAGCGCGGGTGCGCAAGTTACTGCCGGATGTCGCCCTCGAAGAGCTGTTGATGTCGATGGCCGACGTGCTGCGCCGTGGCGACATGTTCGAAAGCCATCAGGTCAGCCGCGAGGCGCTGTCCACCCGCGAGCGCATGAGTGATGTGCTGGAGCGCTTGAAAGGAGCGGGTTTCGTGCCCTTTGCCGAGCTGTTCACAGCAGAAGAGGGGCGGCTGGGCGTGGTGGTGACGTTCATGGCCGTGCTGGAACTGGTCAAGGAGCAACTGGTGGAGCTGGTGCAAAACGAAGCCTTCGCCGTTATTCATGTGCGGGCGCGAGCCGAATAAAGAGCAAGAGCTGATCAATGAACCTGAATGAACCCCGCGATCTGGCGCCGTTGCTCGAAGCGTTTCTGCTTGCCTCCGGAAAACCGCAGTCCCTGGAGCGCCTCTACGAGCTGTTCGAAGAGGGCGAGCGGCCCGAACCTCCGGTCTTCAAGAAGGCCCTGACGCTGCTGGCCAAATCCTGCGATAACCGCGCCTTTGAGCTGAAAGAAGTGGCCACCGGCTACCGCTTGCAGATCCGCGAGAAGTTCGCGCCGTGGGTCGGGCGCTTGTGGGAAGAGCGGCCCCAGCGTTATTCCCGGGCCCTGCTGGAAACCATGGCGCTGATCGCGTACCGCCAGCCGATCACCCGTGGCGAGATCGAGGACGTGCGCGGCGTCGCGGTCAATACCAACATCGTCAAGACCTTGATGGAGCGCGAGTGGATAAGGATCGTCGGCTACCGCGACGTACCCGGCAAGCCGGCAATGTTTGCCACCACCAAAGCGTTTCTTGACCACTTCAACCTGAAAAACCTCGACGAACTGCCACCGCTGGCCGACCTGCGCGAGATGGAAACCGAGCCGGTGCTGGAATTCGACGACGCGCCGGTGCCCGCGCATTTGCAGGCGTTGGCCGACGCCAGCTTGCCGCTCGATGCTGACGCCGAGCCTGAAGCGCCCCGGGATGAGACCAGTTTCCGCAGCCTGCTGGCCGAGCTGGACACCATGGAGCAGGGCCTGAAAATCGACTTTGACGATTTATTGCTCGATGAGCCCGATAAAGAGTCTGAATTGGAAGAACCGCCGCAGGACGATGAAGATCCGCGGTGACGATGGCTGTGGCGGAAATGTCCGCAGCGCCCAATTCCTCACTCAGGCGAACCCATGAGCACCAAGAATCCCTGCATCAGCCTCTGCAAATTCGACGAGGAAATTTGCCTCGGCTGCGGTCGCAGCAAGCGCGAAATCAAGTCCTGGAAGAAGATGGAGAAGGACGAAAAGCGCTCGGTGCTCGCCGAGTCGGCTCTGCGGCTGATCAAACTCAAGGGCGCCAGTCGGCGGAAAAAGAAGTGAGCCTGAATTTTTCATCTAGTCTCTGGTGCGCAACGCGCTTCAGGCGCGTATGATTCGCGACCTTTTGGCGATCCACACGCGCCAGGGATTTCAGTTTTCTGCCCGTTCCGCTTCAGAGTTGTTCTGATCCGGAGCCGCTCTCGTCCAGAGAGCCGGGCCACAGGCCATGCCCACTCGCGCATGCCCTGATTCGACACACCGGGAGGTGCCCAGATGAGTGAACAAGACAAGCAAGACAAAGAGATCGGCCCAGCAGGCGAAAAACTGCAGAAGGTCCTGGCGCGCATTGGCGTCGGTTCCCGTCGCGACGTTGAAGCCTGGATCGGCGAAGGCCGCATCAAGGTCAACGGCGTTCAGGCCACGCTCGGTCAGCGCGTTGACCTGCACGACGCCATCACGGTCGACGGTCGCGTGATCCGCCGCGAAGAAGCCGCCGAAACCGTTCGCCGCGTCGTCATGTACAACAAGCCAGACGGTGAAATCTGCACCCGTGACGACCCTGAAGGCCGTCCGACTGTATTTGATCGCCTGCCGCGCCCGAAAGAAGGCCGCTGGATCAATATCGGTCGTCTGGACATCAACACCACCGGCCTGCTGATGTTCACCACCGACGGTGAACTGGCCAACCGCCTGATGCACCCCTCGTTCGAGATGGACCGCGAGTACGCCGTGCGCGTCCGTGGCGAAGTCGACGACGACATGCTGGCGCGCCTGAAGGCTGGCGTGGTGCTGGAAGACGGCCCTGCGCGTTTCACCGACATTCAGCAGGCGCCGGGTGGCGAAGGCTTCAACCACTGGTACCACTGTGTGGTCATGGAAGGCCGCAACCGTGAAGTTCGCCGGTTGTGGGAATCCCAGGGGTTGGTGGTCAGCCGCCTGAAGCGCGTGCGTTTCGGTCCGGTGTTCCTCAATTCCGACCTGCCAATGGGTCGCTGGCGCGAAATGAGCCAGCAGGAAGTGGACATCCTCAGCGCCGAGGTCGGCCTGACGCCGGTCGCGATGCCGCAGATGACCGCCAAGACCAAAGACAAGCTGGAGCGTTTGCAGCGCCAGTCGTCCCGTCCATTGGGCAAAGGCGAACGTGTGCGTCAGGTTCGTCCGGCCAAGGATGCGGTGTCCCCCGATCGCCCGGCCCGCGAGCCGCGTCTGGCTGATGGTGAGCGCCCGGCGCGCAAACCTGCCGAAAGCGGTCGTCCGGCGCGCACGCCGCGTCCGGCCATCGGTGGTCGTGGCGACACTGCCCGTGGCGGCAATCCACGTGGCGACAGCGCCCGCAGCGAAAGCGGTCGTGGCACGCCGGTGGCGGAACGTCCGAGCGACATGAACAAGCGTCCTGCCAAGCCGAAGCCTTCGCGTCCCGGCATCGGTCTGGTGGACGACAAGACCCCGTCCGGCAAACGCCGCGGCCCGCCAAGCGGCTCCGGTCAGCGTCCGGGCTTCGGTCGCCGCAAGCCTGAGTAATGGCGTTGTGAAATACTGACAGCGGTCTGCACTACGAAAAACGCCAGTCGAGAGACTGGCGTTTTTTTATGCCCGCTTGGGAGTCAGACGACGTAGGCAGTCCCGTCGAACACCACTCGCTTGTCCACGGCCAGCGATCCGCTGTTGAAGATCAGGTCCATGTGATGGCTGCCCTTGGCGCCGCCGCCCAGGCCCAGATGCAGCCCGCAGTGGCGCTCCTCGAACCCTGCGTTGCGTGCGTACAGCTGACTGACGCCTTCGTTGGTGCCGATCCCCAATTCCTCGATGCGCCGGTTCGAGGGATTGGCGTCCAGGTATTTATTGAAGTCGTGCTCCAGCCCCGGCACGTCCGTGGCGATGCGGGTCACCACGGAGTTCTCGATCCACAATTCCAGCGGCGATTCGATGATGCCGTATTTGCGCGCGAAAGGGATGGTGCTGAGAAACGTGCCGAGAAACCGCACATGACCGTTGATGGATTCGCTGTGGGTGGCAATCTCACCGGGGGCCAGGTCGTAGTTGCCGACGCCGTTGATGTTGGTCCATTTCTTCAGCTCGCGCAGCGGGGCCTCAAAGTATGAACCGTGATCGTCGCTGAAGCTGAGGGTCTCGCCTTGGTTCATGGTGTCGATCAGTGCCGCATTCAGCTGCGCGATGCGCTCGGGCTCAACGCTGAAGGCGTCGTAGAAATAGTCGCCGTAATCTTTGAACAGCAGAGACTTCTTCCACTGCGCCGACATCACTTCCTGCAACTGGCGTATGAACGGTGGCCCCTCCGCGCGAGGATTGGGCAGCGTTGAGGAATCGTAGAACAGGACGAAGAGATCGGAATCGGTGATGGCTTCTGTCAGTTCGCTGATAGGAGACGTGTCCAGCGGCATAGTGCTGAACCGGAAGAAATCCCGCGCCGTAGCGCTTTCGATGATGCCATTGACGATGCTGCGGTATTCCGGGGTATGGGCCAGTAGTACTTGGGGAGTGTTCATGCCGGCGATGGCGGGGTGGCGTTGCAGGTAATACAGGAAATGTTCGATTGCGCTGCTGTTATCCATAGTGCGCTCCGCTCCGAATGCTTAAAACAAGAGGGCGAACGCGTTAGCCACGTTCGCCCTTCAGCTGTTTTAGAACGGCCACATCGCGGTGCCAAACGGCACGACGGCGTCAGCCTGCATCATTTCCACAGCGGCATCATGAGTCGGTGCTTCAAACCAATCGTCCAATTGCAGTTCTTCTTCCAGAGCCAGTTCAACTGTTTGCATAGGTGAATCTCCTGAGAATGACGTACTTGCCGAATGCAGCGAGGACGAGAGGGCTGAGCCCCGGGTCCTCGTCATGGAAGCACACTGACCTTCGTGGCCAGCAAGCACTGAAAAAACTAGTGCAAGAACCGGAGTGTTGCAAAATAAAAAATGGGAGATAAATGCTGGCATTTCGCCGGAATTATCGAAACTTCCTGCGAAAACAACGTTAGGGAGCTTTCGATTTCGGGGAATTATTTTTGCGACAGAATTGTGTCGGCAGAGTGATTGAGAGCCCAGTCAATAACAGATTTCCGGCTAAAGCCGGTCCTACTCTTCCGCGCAATCCGGTGTGAGCGGTGTACAATGCGCGCCCGTTTTTTCTGTGATCCACCGGCGTATGGACGCCAATCCCTCGGGGTTACCCACTCCGTTTCCCTCCGCCGCGTCATGAGCGCGTCGGGTTCGATTCCGTCACAGACAAGCGCGCCAAGGTGGTTTGCCAATGAGTGAAAACATGTCCCATTCGGGTGACTTGAAGCGTGGTCTGAAGAACCGTCACATCCAGCTGATCGCCCTCGGTGGCGCGATCGGCACGGGTCTGTTTCTGGGCTCGGCAGGGGTGCTGAAGTCCGCTGGCCCGTCGATGATCCTTGGCTACGCCGTCTGCGGCTTCATCGCCTTCATGATCATGCGCCAGCTGGGCGAGATGATCGTCGAAGAGCCGGTGGCCGGGTCGTTCAGCCATTTCGCCCACAAATACTGGGGCGGCTTTGCCGGTTTCCTGTCGGGCTGGAACTGCTGGGTCCTGTACATTCTGGTGGGCATGTCCGAGCTGACCGCCGTTGGCAAGTACATCCAGTACTGGTGGCCGGAAGTCCCGGCGTGGGCCTCGGCCGCGGTGTTCTTCGTAATGATCAACGTCATCAACCTGGCCAACGTAAAAGTCTTTGGCGAGGCTGAATTCTGGTTCGCGATCATCAAGGTCGTGGCGATTCTGGGGATGATTGCCCTAGGCAGTTATCTGCTGGTCAGTGGCGAGGGCGGTCCGCAAGCGTCGGTCAGCAACCTGTGGGACCGGGGCGGCTTCTTCCCCCATGGCGTGAGCGGGCTGGTCATGGCGCTGGCGTTCATCATGTTCTCGTTCGGTGGCCTTGAGATGCTCGGCTTCACCGCAGCCGAAGCGGATCAGCCGCGGACCATCATTCCCAAGGCGATCAATCAGGTCATCTACCGGATTCTGATTTTCTACATCGGCTCGCTGGTGGTACTGCTGTCGCTGACGCCATGGGACGCTTTGCTGATCGACCTCAATGCCTCTGGCGATGCCTACAGCGGCAGCCCGTTCGTGCATGTGTTCTCGATGCTGGGCAGCACAACGGCGGCGCACATACTCAACTTCGTCGTACTGACGGCGGCGTTGTCGGTCTATAACAGCGGCACCTATTGCAACGCGCGCATGCTGTTTGGCATGGCCGAACAGGGCGATGCGCCGCAGTCACTGGCGCGGGTCGACGGCCGGGGAGTTCCGGTGCGGGCGATTCTGGTGTCGGCGGCAGTGACGCTGATTGCCGTGCTGCTCAACTACCTGATGCCGCAAAATGCCCTTGAGCTGCTGATGTCGCTGGTGGTCGCCACGCTGGTGATCAACTGGGCGATGATCAGCTATTCGCACCTCAAGTTCCGCCAGCACCTGACCCGGGTCGGCCAGCAGCCGCTGTTCAAGGCGCTGTGGTACCCGTACGGCAACTACGTCTGTCTGGCGTTTGTGGTGCTGATTCTCGGGATCATGCTGATGATTCCCGGCATCCGGATTTCGGTCTACGCGATCCCGGTCTGGCTGGCGGCGATGTGGGTGTTCTACCTGATCAAGAACAAGCGTCGGGCCGATAGCGAGTCAATGGCCCAGCGGACGTCGATCATTAAATAAGGCGAGAGCCGCCGGTGACGTCGCGGCGGCTTCGAACCAGGACACAGGTTGCCATGCTGATCATTTCCAACAACATCCATCTGCCGGACAGCGACGTCGAGCTGACCGCCATCCGTGCCCAGGGTGCGGGTGGTCAGAACGTCAACAAGGTGTCCAGCGCCATGCACCTGCGCTTCGACATCAACGCCTCGTCGCTGCCGCCGTTCTACAAGGAACGCCTGCTGGCGCTGCGTGACAGCCGCATCACCAGCGACGGCGTGCTCGTCATCAAAGCGCAGCAGTACCGGACGCAGGAACAGAACCGTGCCGATGCGCTGGAGCGTTTGAGTGAGCTGATCGTCAGTGCGGGGAAGGTCGAGAAGAAGCGCCGGCCGACCAAGCCGACCCTGGGCTCGAAGACCCGCCGGCTGGAATCAAAGACCAAGCGCGGGTCGATCAAGGCAGGGCGGGGTAAGGTCGATTTTTAAACAGCGTTGACGGGATCAGCTGGCGACCGGCTTTTCCCGTGTCCTGTTGGCGTGCTTGTACAGATACACACTCAGCCCCAGCCCGCTCAGCGAAGCCAGCGCGGCGAACAGGAAGATCGACGCAAAGCCGAAACCTGCCGCCACGGCGCCCGCCACCGGCCCGGTAATCCCCAGCGATAGGTCGATGAACAGCGAATAAGCCCCCACTGCCGCACCGCGACTGGCCGGCGGTACCAGATTGACCGCTTCGACGCCGAGCGCCGGGAACACCAGCGAGAAGCCGAAGCCAGTCAGCGCCGCACCGGCCAGCGCCAGATTCGGGTTGGGCGCCAGCCACAGCAGCAGCAACCCCAACGTCTCCACTGACAGGCAGGCTATCGCCACGCGGAAGCCGCCGATGCGGTTGATCAGGTTGCCGAACAGCAGGCGTGCGCCGATGAAGCAGGCGCCGAACAGGCTCAGGCACAACACCGCATTCGGCCAGGTGTGGCTGGCGTAATACAGGGTGATGAAGGTCGCGATGGTGCCGAAGCCGATCGAACCCAGCGCCAGCCCGGTGCCGTGGGGCAGCACGCGGCCGAGCACGTGAAGGAAGGGCAAACGCTCCCCATGCACCAGCGGCGCCGGGGTTTTCTTCCAGGCCAGGGAAATACCCAGCGCTGCCAGCAGCATGATGCTGACGCCCATGCTCCACAGCCCCAGCGCGTTGACCAGCAACACACCCACCGGCGCGCCGATGGCCAGTGCGCCATAACTGGCGATGCCGTTCCATGAAATCACTTTGGCCGTATTGGCGGCGCCAACGCGGCCGATGCCCCAGCCGATCGAGCCGGAGCCAACCAGGCTCTCTGCACTGCCAAGCACCAGCCGGCCCACAAACAAGCTGATCAGGCTGACCATCGGCCAGGCCTCGAGCCAGTCGGCGAGGAGCATGAACACGCCGCTCAACCCGCAGCCGAACAGGCCGATGATCACCGCTTTCTTCGGGCCCCGGGTGTCAATGATGCGCCCGGCGTAAGGGCGGCTGAGCAGGGTTGCGAGATATTGCACGCTGATCACCAGCCCGGCGGCGACCGCGCCGAAGCCAAGGTCGGTGTGCACATAACCGGGCAATACGGCCAGCGGGATACCGATGTTCAGGTAGCCGATGAAGGTGAACAGCACGATGGAAACAACCTGCAGCGTGACAGCCATAGGACGTTGAGGGGCAGCGCTCGAAGCGTCTGGCATGGGCATAGATCCACGGTTACGACGGAAAAAGAATAGCGAGGGGGCAATCGGGTTGAAGCGTAGACGCTTGAATCCGCGCGAGGGCACATGATAACGAGGCACGGCGGTTCATGGGAGTGGCGGATGGGTGGATCTGGGTCGGAGTGGAGCAGAGGTGAAGCTTGTCGCGAATGATTCAGCCCTTATGGAAATACACCTTGAAGACGCTCTTCCATAGGGGCTGGATAATTAGCCTTCAGCGCGGGCTTTGGGCTTTGCTGCTCTCGTTGCGTTTACCGCTGGCTTTCATCTCGATCGGCTGACCGAGTTCCTGGCGGGCTGCTGCGCTTTGCTGGGTTTGGCTTGGGAAGGGGAAGTTCGGGATTTCATGCATATCGTCGCTCCTCACAAGTGTGTTGCGGCTGAATTGAACAGCGCGTCCTAAAACGCTCAGGGAGGATACAGCAGTACAAATGACAATCAGACTTTTAAATGCGGGCCGCCGGTCATGTAGTGAGGATGGGTTCCTGCAACATCCGCGCGGCCCGCTAAAAGCGTTGGATCGGTGATCGCCTCAGTCTTTGCAAACCGCCGCAAACGCCGCTGCCAGTTCATCCAGCCGCGTGGCATCAATCCCCGCAACGTTGGCTCGACCTGCCGCCACCATGTACACGCTGTGCTCGTTGCGCAGACGCGCCACCTGATCGTCGTTCATGCCGGTGTAGGAAAACATGCCGCGCTGCACGGCGATGTGGGCGAAGCGCTCACCCAGGCCCAGCGGTGTCAGCGCCTCCACCAGCCCGACGCGCAACTGCGCAATTCGGCTGCGCATCTCTTCCACTTCTCCAGCCCACAGGGCTTTCAACTCAGGATCGCCCAGGATCTCGGCCACGACGGCGGCACCATGATCCGGCGGGTTCGACCACAGGTTGCGTGCGGTCGCCGACAGCTGACTGCGCACATCCATCAGCTTCTCGGTGGTGTCAGCGCTCACCAGCAAGGCGCCGGTGCGCTCGCGGTACAGGCCGAAGTTTTTCGAGCACGAACTGGTGATCAGCAGCTCAGGCAGTTCGCCGGCAAACAGACGAACCGCCCAGGCGTCTTCTTCAAGACCGTCGCCAAAGCCCTGATACGCGAAGTCGATCAGCGGCAGCAGATTGCGTTGCTTGACGATTTCCAGCACCGCGTACCAGTCATCACGGGACAGGTCGAACCCGGTCGGGTTGTGACAGCACGCATGCAGCAGGACAACGTCGCCTTCCGGAATGGTCTTCAACGTGGCCAGCATGGCCTGCACGTTGAGCGTGTTGTCGCTGCCCACGTAGGGGTAGTGACTGACCTTCAGGCCTGCAGCGGCGTAGATGGTTTCGTGAATCGGCCAGGTCGGATCGCTCAGCCAGATGCCTTTGCCCGGCAGGCAGTTGGCAATGAAGTCGGCGCTCAACCGCAGCGCACCCGTGCCGCCAGGGGTCTGAGTAGCGCCGACGCGTTTGCTGGCGATCAGCGGTGAATCGGCGCCCATGACCAGCTCACAGATCAGCGTGCCGAAACGCGGTTCGCCATGGCCACCGATGTAGCTCTTGGTGGGCTGGGAATCGACCAGCCGTTGCTCGGCGATTTTCACCGCGCGGGGAATGGTGGTCAGGCCCTGCGCATCTTTATAGACGCCCACGCCCAGGTCGAACTTGTTCGGATCCGGGTCTTTGGCGTAGGCCTGAATCAGGCCCAGGATGGGATCGTCCGGTACGCGCTGGATCTGTGAAAAATGCATTTACTTACGGCCCTCGGCGCTTTTGGCCACCTCGTCTGTGCGGGAGGCCATGATGAAATCGTTGCGGTGCAGCCCCTTGATGGAATGGCTCCACCAGGTCACGGTCACTTTGCCCCATTCGGTCAGCAGACCCGGGTGGTGACCTTCGGCCTCGGCAATTTCGCCGACCGCGTTGGTAAACGCCAGCGCAAATTTGAAATTCTTGAACAGAAAGACTTTTTCCAGCTGCATGACGCCGTCACGCACTTCAATGTTCCAGTCCGGGATCTGCTTGAGCAAATCCGGCAGCTCGGCGTCGCTGACCTGTGGGGCGTCGGCGCGGCAGGCTTCGCATTGGGATTGGTTGAGAGCGGTCATTGAAAGATTCCTTGATCGGGTTCGGGCTGCTTTTTTTGGGGCGGCTTTTGTTTTAAGCGGCTTTATTTTTCGGTGGAAATTTCGGCGCGTGCAGCCCCAGTTCAGCCGCCGTGCGGGCCATGCCCATGATGTCTTCATGGGCTAGGTCGAACAGGCGCTTGAGGTCCGGCAGCACAAAATACACCGGCTGCAGAATGTCGATGCGGTAGGGCGTGCGCATGGCCTCAATCGGATCGAAGGGCTGATGTTCAGGGGTTGTTGACACGCTGTAAACGGTTTCCTTGGGCGAGGAGAGGATGCCGCCGCCGTAGATCTTGCGCCCCTGGGGCGTGTCGACCAGGCCGAATTCGATGGTCATCCAGTAGAGGCGGGCAAGATACACGCGCTGCTCTTTGCTGGCTGCCAGACCGAGCTTGCCGTAGGTGTGGGTAAATTCTGCAAACCAGGGGTTGGTCAGCAAGGGGCAGTGTCCGAAAACCTCGTGAAAGATGTCGGGCTCTTGCAGGTAGTCGAGCTCTTCTTCGCTGCGAATGAATGTGGCGACCGGAAATCGCTTGCTCGCCAGCAACTCGAAGAAGGTTTGAAAGGGGATCAGCGCCGGCACGCGCTCGACTTGCCACCCCGTGGTCGCGCCCAGCACGCGGTTGATTTCGCCAAGCTGCGGAATACGGTCGTGGGGCAGGGCGAGCTGCTCGATGCCATCCAGATACTCCTGACACGCACGGCCTTCGATCACCTTGAGCTGGCGGGTGATGAGGGTGTTCCAGATTCTGTGCTCGGCTTCCGAGTAATGAATGAATCCGGTGGCGTCCGGCTCGCGGGCGACGTACTGCGTACTCATGGGGCTCTCCTGATGGTTTGTTCTTATATGGAGCAATGCGATTGGGGGTAAAACTGATGGGGCTATTGATAGCTGATTTGGCGCCTCTCAACTGCAAGGCTCCAGCCCGATTTGCGCAGCCTTGTCCGATAATTCGTAAAGAAATCGTGACGGTTGACCGGGTTCGCCTGAATACATTCGCCGTGCTGTCTCGTCTGGCCCTTGCGCCGTAACGTATTCTTGACGATAAACTCGGGCCAACCCGAAATCGATGCCACCCCGCGAGCCCTCCATGCGTATCAAAGTCCATTGCCAGAACCGCGTCGGCATCCTCCGCGACATCCTCGAGCTACTGGTGGCCTACGGCGTCAACGTCTCCGGCGGAGAAGTCGGCGGTGAGCATGGCGACGCCATCTATCTGCGCTGCCCAAACCTGATCAATCTGCAGTTCCAGGCGCTGGTGCCGAAATTCGAGACCGTCGCTGGGGTATTTGGCGTCAAGCGTGTGGGATTAATGCCCAGCGAGCGTCGGCACATGGAGCTAAACGCCTTGCTTGGCGCCCTTGAGTTTCCCGTGCTCTCCATCGACATGGGCGGCTCCATCGTCGCGGCCAACCGCGCCGCCGCGCAGTTGCTGGGCGTGCGGGTCGATGAAGTGCCGGGCATTCCGCTGTCCCGTTACGCCGAGGATTTCGACCTGCCGCAACTGGTGCGCGCCAATCGCTCGCGCATCAACGGCCTGCGCGTGAAAGTGAAGGGCGACATCTTTCTGGCTGACATCGCGCCCCTGCAGTCCGAGCACGAAGACAGCGAAGCCATGGCCGGCGCGGTGCTGACGCTGCACCGCGCTGACCGGGTCGGCGAGCACATCTATAACGTGCGCAAGCAGGAGCTGCGGGGGTTCGACAGCATCTTTCAAAGCTCGAAAGTGATGGCGGCTGTGGTCCGGGAGGCCCGGCGCATGGCGCCGCTGGATGCGCCGTTGCTGATCGAAGGCGAAACCGGAACGGGTAAAGAACTGCTCGCGCGGGCCTGTCATCTGGCCAGCCCTCGCGGCCAGTCCCCGATGATGGCACTCAACTGCGCAGGGTTCTCCGAATCCATGGCCGAGACCGAGCTGTTCGGCTACGGCCCCGGCGCGTTCGAAGGTGCCCGCGCCGAAGGCAAGTTGGGGCTGCTGGAGCTGACCTCGGGCGGCACGTTGTTTCTCGACGGCGTTGCGGAAATGAGTGCGCGGTTGCAGGCGAAACTGTTGCGCTATTTGCAGGAAGGCTGCTTTCGACGCGTAGGCAGCGACGAAGAGGTTTACCTGGACGTGCGCATCATCTGCGCGACGCAGGTGGATCTTTCCGAACTTTGTGCCCGGGGTGAATTCCGCCAGGACCTCTACCACCGGCTCAACGTGCTATCGCTGCACATTCCGCCCCTGCGCGACTGCCTGGATGGGCTCGCTCCGCTGGTTGAGCACTTTCTCGATCAGGCCAGCCGACAGATCGGCTGCACTTTGCCCCGGCTGGCGCCAGCGGCAATGGAGCGCCTCAGCCAATACGATTGGCCCGGCAATGTACGGCAACTGGAAAACGTATTGTTCCAGGCTGTTTCGCTGTGCGACGGCAAATGGGTGAAAGCCGAACATATTCGCCTGCCGGATTACGGCGTGCGCCCACCCTTGGGCGACTTCTCTCTGGAAGGCGGGCTGGAAGATATTGTCGGGCGATTCGAGAAGGCAGTACTTGAGCAACTCTATGCGGCACACCCGAGCAGCCGCTTATTAGGCAAGCGATTGGGTGTTTCCCATACAACTGTCGCCAATAAGTTGAAGCACTATGGAATAGGCCAGAGTTAATAGTGGGTGATGACTTCAGAAGTGCGCTTGCCCGCGAATCGGTAATACTGCTGGCGGATATATAAACTCATGCACCGCAATTCACCGGCAAGCGCGTTCCTGCAAGTAAGCGGCGCGCGCAACTGATCAACAGAGCGTGCTGATCAACCGTTGCTGCAACCGTTACCCATGACCTGATACTCAAGCACGTGGCGTTTGCCCTGCGAGTCTTCGTAAGTCATGTGCTGCGGGACGACCTGGCAGACGTTAGGCACTTCGTCCACCGAAATGACTTTCGCGATATCCAGTTTAGTGGAATAGGTGTACTCCTCGACACGCTGTTGCTGAGCGGCCACTTTTGCGCCGGATTCTTCTGCCATTGCCATGGCGCTGAAACCACAAAGAGCCATTACAACCAGTGCAGCTTTCATTACTCATTTCCTCTAAGTTGCTTCATTCACACTGCGTCGCAAGAACTGCGGTAGACAGGGTGCACAAAACCTTTTTGGGGCTCTGCGTGAAGCGAATCATGACCGGGTAGGTTTAGTTGATTGACAGTCCAGTGTGGGGGGCTGTTGTTTATCAATCATTTGCCGTGTTGGCGGAACGGATTCTATGCCCCTGTTCTGAATTCATATAGAAACCATTTTGATAAAGTCTATTGAGCGAAACGGCAACAATCGCTGTTGTCGGGTTGTGGCCAGGCGCTCGATGGTTCTTCAGTCGTAGCCGGGACATGAAGATTTGCCTGGAATCGGGCACTGGACCTGCTTTCGGCGCTATGCTCGGAGTCGGTAAGACCATCGTCGAATGGCCTTTGCAGCCATCGGCGGATACAACAGGGTCATAAAACAACAACATTTCCACCGAGGTAAGAAAGATGAGTGCGGCTTCCCTGTACCCCGTCCGCCCTGAAGTGGCAGCCAATACGCTGACTGACGAGGCGACCTACAAGGCGATGTACCAGCAGTCGGTGGTCAATCCCGATGGCTTCTGGCGCGAACAAGCCCAGCGCCTTGACTGGATCAAGCCATTCACCACCGTCAAACAGACCTCGTTCGACGACCACCGCGTCGACATCAAGTGGTTCGCCGACGGCACCCTGAATGTTTCCTACAACTGCCTCGACCGCCATCTGGCCGAGCGCGGCGATTCGATCGCGATCATCTGGGAAGGCGACGATCCTTCCGAGAGCCGCAACATCACCTACCGCGAACTGCACGAAGAAGTCTGCAAGTTCGCCAACGCGCTGCGCGGGCAGGATGTCCATCGCGGCGATGTCGTCACCATCTATATGCCGATGATCCCGGAAGCCGTGGTTGCCATGCTGGCCTGCGCGCGCATCGGTGCGATTCACTCCGTGGTGTTCGGTGGTTTCTCCCCGGAAGCACTGGCCGGTCGCATCATCGACTGCAAATCGAAAGTGGTGATCACCGCTGACGAAGGGCTGCGTGGCGGCAAGAAGACCGCGATGAAAGCCAACGTCGACCGTGCGCTGACCAACCCGGAAACGGCGAGCGTACAGAAGGTCATCGTGTGCAAACGCACCGGCGGCGACATCGAGTGGAACCGTCATCGCGACATCTGGTACCACTCGCTGCTGGACGTGGCATCGAGCACCTGCGCACCGAAAGAAATGGGCGCCGAAGAATCGCTGTTCATCCTTTACACCTCGGGCTCCACTGGCAAACCAAAGGGCGTGTTGCACACCACCGCAGGTTATCTGCTGTACGCCGCGCTGACCCACGAGCGCGTATTCGACTATCGTCCGGGCGAAGTGTACTGGTGCACCGCCGACGTTGGCTGGGTCACCGGCCACAGCTACATCGTCTACGGCCCGCTGGCCAATGGCGCGACCACGCTGTTGTTCGAAGGGGTGCCGAATTACCCGGACATCACCCGCGTGTCGAAAATCGTCGACAAGCACAAAGTCAACATCCTCTACACCGCACCGACCGCCATCCGCGCCATGATGGCCGAGGGCACCAAAGCCGTAGAAGGTGCTGACGGTTCGAGCCTGCGTTTGTTGGGTTCGGTGGGCGAGCCGATCAATCCGGAAGCCTGGAACTGGTACTACAACACGGTCGGCAAGAAGAATTGCCCGATTGTCGACACCTGGTGGCAGACCGAAACCGGCGGCATTCTGATCAGCCCGCTGCCTGGCGCCATTGCCTTGAAGCCGGGTTCGGCGACGCGTCCGTTCTTCGGCGTGATTCCGGCCCTTGTGGATAACCTGGGCAACCTCATCGAAGGCGCAGCGGAAGGCAATCTGGTGATTCTCGACTCGTGGCCGGGTCAGTCGCGCAGCCTGTACGGCGACCATGACCGTTTCGTCGACACTTACTTCAAGACCTTCCGCGGCATGTATTTCACCGGCGACGGCGCCCGTCGTGACGAAGACGGTTACTACTGGATCACCGGCCGCGTCGACGACGTGCTCAACGTGTCCGGCCACCGCATGGGCACCGCCGAGATCGAGAGCGCGATGGTGGCCCACCCGAAAGTCGCCGAAGCGGCCGTCGTGGGTGTGCCTCACGATTTGAAGGGGCAGGGCATCTACGTCTACGTCACCCTCAATGGCGGTGAGGTTCCGGACGAAGCGTTGCGTATCGAGTTGCGCAACTGGGTGCGCAAGGAGATCGGTCCTATTGCTTCGCCGGATGTGATTCAGTGGGCGCCGGGTCTGCCGAAGACCCGTTCCGGCAAGATCATGCGACGTATCCTGCGCAAGATCGCCACCGGGGAGTACGACGCGCTGGGCGATATCTCGACGCTGGCCGATCCAAGTGTGGTTGCGCATCTGGTTGAGACCCACAAGACCATGACTGCGGCCTGACGGTCGTGCTTCCGGAGCGACAATCGCTAAGATCAAGAGCGTCTGCCTAACGGCAGACGTTTCGCCTTCGGCGAGTTACTTGGAAAAGCACCCCAAGTAACCAAGGGTGCTTGCTCTCGGTTGGGCCCGACTTCGTCGGGTTCCTTCACTCCGGTCCCGCTCCGTGGGCCCGCGCCGAACGGACATCCATGTCCTGACGGCGCTCTCGCCGCATCCATGCGGCTCAGCCCACTCCGCGAGACCTCCGTTCAGCCTGCACCCAAGTCGCGTTTGGTGGTGTCTGGACTATCGCGTAGAAGATCAACTGCAAAAGCAAAAGCTTCCCGGCTGAAGCCGGTCCTACTGACTGAACGCGCTGCTGTCAGTGGGACCGGCTTTAGCCGGGAAGAGGCCAGTCCAGGCGCCAACAATTTTGCCGATCACACCCCCTCCCTGTGAGCGAGCTTGCTCGCGAATGCTGTATTCCAATCACCAGATATTCGATGGGTGTACCAAACCCTTCGTGAGCAAGCTCACTCCCACAAGTCCTCAGCGTTTGATCTGCCCTTGATTGGCCTTTGATCTGCTTTTGATCTTCATATGCAAAAGGCTCAGACACCGCCAATCGCGACTTGGGTGCAGGCTGAACGCAGGTCTCGTGGAGTGGGCCGAGCGGCATGGATGCCGCGAGAGCCGCCCCCCGCCATGGATGGCGGATGGCGGCGGGCCCACGGAGCGAGGCCGGAGTGAGGGAACCCTGAGGAACGAAGGGCCCAACCGAGAGCAAGCACCCTTGGTTACTTGGGGTGCTTTTCCAAGTAACTCGCCGAAGGCGAAACAGTCCGCCCCCAGGCGGACGCTCTTGATCCTCAACACTCGCGAATCGGGAAATATCGATTTGTTACCCCACACCCGCCCCGGTAACCTCCCGCCCCGCTGTGAGGTCTTTCCACCCGCAAACAAAGCATTTCATCGCCCCGAATCAACCCGCTCCCACGCTGGACTTGCCGGATCATAAGGCTTTGCCAATAATGGGCGCGTTATTTGCTTCGTTGATAGGTTTGCCAACTCTGGCACTTGCATAAAGCTTTTTGGATGTCAATTGGCCTGATCACGATTTCATGTGCTTCTGTAACTAGTTGTCGCATTGAAGAAATATCGACTTTCAGCCTGCCGCTAAAATGCCGACCACTCGCCGAAGGCTTGTCGGGTCCAGAGACCCGCCGGCACCTCGCGTCGCAATTTCTGATTCCTCCTGTTCATTGAGCGTCTCGCTCACTGCCATTTGTCGCGTTATACCGATGGAGTTCCAAGAAATGAAAAAGCTCATGCTGCTGGGTGCGCTGGCACTGACCGTATTGGCACAGCCCGTATTCGCCGATGAAAAGCCCATGAAGATCGGCATCGAAGCGGCATACCCTCCGTTTGCCTCCAAGGCGCCGGACGGCAGCATCGTCGGTTTCGACTACGACATCGGCAACGCCCTGTGCGAAGAAATGAAGGTCAAGTGCGTATGGGTCGAGCAGGAATTCGACGGCCTGATCCCGGCGCTGAAAGTGCGCAAGATCGACGCCATCCTGTCTTCGATGTCCATCACCGAAGACCGCAAGAAGTCCGTCGACTTCACCAACAAGTACTACAACACCCCGGCCCGTCTGGTCATGAAGGAGGGCACCGTCGTCAGCGACGCGCTGACCGAACTCAAGGGCAAGAACATCGGGGTGCAGCGTGGCTCGATCCACGAGCGTTTCGCCCGCGAAGTCCTGGCCCCGCTGGGTGCTGAAATCAAGCCGTACAGCTCGCAGAACGAAGTCTATCTGGACATCGGCGCCGGTCGTCTCGATGGCACCGTGGCGGATGCCACCCTGCTGCAGGACGGCTTCCTCAATACCGAATCCGGCAAAGGCTACGCATTCGTCGGCCCAGCCTTCACCGACGTCAACTACTTCGGCGACGGCGTCGGCATTGCCGTGCGCAAGGGCGACAAGGCTGATCTGGACAAGCTCAACGCAGCCATCGCGGCCATTCGTGCCAACGGCAAATACAAAGCCATTCAAGACAAGTACTTCGACTTCGACATCTACGGCAAATAACGTGGTTTGAAGCCGTCAATGGCGCAAGCAGCCGGTCACCGCACCGACTGATTGCGCCATTTTTCTATCCCGCGCTTGAGGGCCAAACAACATGTTGAAAGGTTACGGAGCCGTCATCCTCGACGGTGCATGGCTGACCTTGCAGCTCGCTCTGTGCTCCATGGCGCTGGCGATCGTGCTCGGCCTGATCGGCGTGGCATTGCGGCTGTCGCCGGTGCGCTGGCTGGCATGGCTGGGCGATCTGTACTCCACCGTGATCCGCGGCATTCCCGATCTGGTGCTGATTCTGCTGATTTTCTACGGCGGTCAGGACCTGCTCAACCGCATCGCGCCGCTGCTCGGTCACGACGACTACATCGACCTTAACCCGCTGGTGGCCGGTATCGGCACGCTGGGTTTCATCTTTGGCGCGTACCTGTCGGAAACCTTCCGCGGCGCGTTCATGGCCATCCCGAAAGGGCAGGCCGAAGCAGGCATGGCCTACGGCATGAGCAGTGGCCGGGTGTTCTTCCGCATTCTGGTGCCGCAGATGATTCGTCTGGCGATCCCCGGGTTCACCAATAACTGGCTGGTACTGACCAAGGCCACCGCGCTGATTTCCGTGGTCGGTCTGCAGGACATGATGTTCAAGGCCAAGCAGGCGGCCGATGCCACCCGCGAACCCTTCACTTTCTTCCTCGCAGTCGCGGCCATGTACCTGGTGATCACCAGCGTCTCGCTGCTGGTACTGCGCTACATCGAAAAACGTTACTCGGCCGGCGTGAGGGTGGCAGACCTATGATTTTCGATTACAACGTCGTCTGGGAAAGCCTGCCGCTGTATTTCGGCGGCCTGCTGATCACCCTCAAACTGCTCGCGCTGTCGCTGTTTTTCGGCCTGCTCGCTGCCCTGCCGCTGGGCCTGATGCGCGTGTCGAAAATCGCCTGGGTCAATCTGCTGGCGTGGAGCTACACCTACGTCATTCGCGGCACGCCGATGCTGGTGCAGCTGTTCCTCATCTACTACGGGCTGGCGCAATTCGAAGCGGTGCGTGAAAGCATCCTGTGGCCGTGGCTGTCGAGTGCGACCTTCTGCGCGTGCCTGGCCTTTGCCATCAACACCAGCGCTTACACCGCTGAAATCATTGCCGGCAGCCTGAAATCCACGCCGCCGGGCGAGATCGAAGCGGCGCGGGCAATCGGCATGTCAAAAGCCAAGATGTACCGCCGGATTTTGCTGCCATCGGCCCTGCGCCGGGCGCTGCCGCAGTACAGCAACGAAGTGATCATGATGCTGCAGACCACCAGTCTGGCCTCCATCGTCACGCTGATGGACATCACCGGTGCGGCGCGCGCGGTCAACGCGCAGTTCTACCTGCCGTTCGAGGCCTACATCACGGCGGGCGTTTTCTACCTCTGCCTGACGTTCATTCTGGTGAAACTGTTCAAGCTGGCCGAGCGCCGCTGGCTCAGTTACCTCGCCCCGAGGAAGCACTGATATGCAGCGCATCGATCACGATCTGCCGTGGGGCAATCTCGGCACCCAGCGCACCCTGAGTGTGTTCCGTTTCGGTCAGGGCGAGCGCAAGGCCTACATTCAGGCCAGCCTGCACGCCGACGAGCTGCCGGGCATGCGCACCGCCTGGGAATTGAAGAAACGCCTGACCCAGCTGGAAGAACAGGGCCTGCTCAAGGGCGTCATCGAGCTGGTGCCGGTCGCCAATCCGATCGGTCTGGGCCAGTTGCTGCAGGGCAACCACCAGGGCCGTTTCGAGTACGGCAGCGGCAAGAATTTCAATCGCGATTTCACGGAGCTGAGCGAGCCGGTCGCCCAGGCGCTGGCAGGCAAGCTCGGTGACGACCCCCACGCCAACGTCAAACTGATCCGTCAGGCCATGGCCGATGTGCTCGAGCAATTGCCGCCGGCCGGCAGCGAACTGGCCGGGATGCAGCGCGTCTTGCTCAGTCATGCCTGCAACGCCGACGTGGTGCTGGACCTGCATTGCGACACCGACGCTTCGCTGCACATGTACGCCTTGCCGCAGCACTGGCCGCAGTGGCGTTCGCTGTCGGCGCATCTGGGGGTGACCGTCGCGCTGCTGGCCGAAGATTCCGGCGGCAGCTCGTTCGACGAAGCCTGTTCGCTGCCGTGGTTGCGCTTGTCCAAGCAGTTTCCGGACGCGCAGATACCGCTGGCCTGCCTGGCGACTACCCTCGAACTGGGCGGTCAGGCCAACACCGGCAAGGCCGAAGCCGAGGCCTACGCCGAAGGCATTCTGGCGTTTCTGGCCGAGCAGGGTCTGATCAGCGGCGAGTGGCCGCAACCTGGCCACGAAGCCTGCGAAGGCATGCCGTTCGAAGGCACCGAAATGATTTATGCGCCCCATCCCGGCGTGCTGACTTTCTTGCGTCCAGCGGGGGCCTGGGTCGAGCCCGGTGAACCGCTGTTCGACGTCATCGACCCGTTGACCGATCGCGCTACCACCGTCTGTGCCGGTACCGCCGGCGTGCTGTTCGCCATCGAAAAACTGCGTTACGCCCAGCCGGGTTTCTGGATGGCCAAAGTGGCCGGCCGCACACCGTTGCGCAGCGGCCGCCTGCTCAGTGACTGATTACTTGTGAGAACCGACATCATGAACAAACTGGAAGTCCAGGACCTGCACAAGTGCTATGGCAGTCACGAAGTGCTCAAAGGCGTTTCGCTGACTGCCAAGGCCGGCGATGTCATCAGCATCATCGGCTCCAGCGGATCGGGCAAGAGTACGTTTCTGCGCTGCATCAACTTGCTGGAGCAGCCGAAATCCGGCCGCATTCTGCTCAACAACGAAGAGCTCAAGCTGGTCTCCAACAAGGACGGCGGCCTGAAGGCGGCTGACCCGAAACAGCTGCAGCGCATGCGTTCGCGCCTGTCGATGGTGTTTCAGCACTTCAACCTGTGGTCGCACATGACGGCGATGGAAAACATCATCGAAGCGCCCGTGCACGTCCTGGGCGTGCCGAAGAAAGAAGCGCTGGAAAAGGCCGAACATTATCTGAACAAGGTCGGCGTCTATCACCGCAAGGATGCTTATCCAGGGCACATGTCCGGCGGCGAGCAGCAGCGCGTGGCGATTGCCCGGGCGCTGGCAGTGGAGCCGGAAGTCATGCTGTTCGACGAACCGACGTCCGCCCTGGACCCCGAGTTGGTCGGTGATGTGCTGAAAGTCATGCAGGCGCTGGCTCAGGAAGGCCGGACCATGGTGGTGGTGACTCACGAAATGGGCTTTGCCCGTGAAGTGTCGAATCAGCTGATCTTCCTGCACAAGGGCCTGGTTGAAGAGTCCGGCAATCCCCGTGAAGTGCTGGTCAATCCGAAATCCGAGCGTTTGCAGCAGTTCCTGTCAGGCAGTTTGAAGTAACCCGCCCGCCACGTGAGAGCGGTGCGTTTTGCTTCAGAACGGTTCATGCTGCGGGTCATTCAGGCCGCAGCCATTGACTGAAGGTTACAGAATCCCATCGCATGCCAGGCGTGCGACCCCTTTTAGCGACACGTTTCGGATTGCACGCCATGACTGCCCATCGAATCGGATTTCTCATCTGGCCCGGCACCAAAGCCTTGACCCTGGCGCTGGCGGAGGAAGCCCTGCGTGTTGCTCAGCGCGTCCACCCCGAAGTGGTGTACGAATTGTCGTTTCTGCAGGCCGAACCGCCGATTGATGGCAGCGGTTGGCAATTGCCGGGCGAGCCGTGGGTCGGTCGTCTGGAAGGGTTTCAGAAGCTGTTTCTTCTGGCCGACGAGCCACCGGCGCCGATGTCTTCCGCCCTCGGCGGCGCGCTCAAGCAACTGGTCCGCGCCGGTTGCGTGATCGGTGGGTTGTCGGCGGGTGTGTATCCGCTGGCGCAATTGGGTTTGCTCGACGGGTACCGTGCGGCGGTGCACTGGCGCTGGCAGGACGATTTCGCCGAGCGCTTCCCCAAGGTCATCGCCACCAGCCATTTGTTCGACTGGGATCGCGATCGCCTGACGGCCTGCGGCGGCATGTCGGTGCTGGATCTGTTGCTGGCGGTGCTGGCCCGTGACCACGGTGCCGAGCTGGCCGGCGCGGTGTCGGAAGAACTGGTGGTGGAGCGCATCCGCGAAGGCGGCGAGCGGCAGCGGATTCCGTTGCAGAACCGCTTGGGTTCCAGCCACCCGAAGCTGACCCAGGCGGTGCTGTTGATGGAAGCCAACATCGAAGAACCGCTGACCACCGACGAAATCGCCCAGCACGTGTGCGTGTCGCGACGTCAGCTGGAGCGCATCTTCAAGCAGTACCTCAATCGGGTGCCGAGCCAGTATTACCTCGAACTGCGCCTGAACAAGGCGCGGCAGATGCTGATGCAGACGAGCAAATCGATCATTCAGATCGGCCTGTCCTGCGGTTTCTCTTCGGGGCCGCATTTCTCCAGCGCCTACCGTAACTTCTTCGGCGCCACCCCTCGCGAAGACCGCAATCAGCGTCGCAGCAGCAGCCCGTTCGAATTGTCATCGGTGCCCGCCGAGCGCGGTTGAAAATCCAGACGGGTCGCCCTGAACTCAACAGTGCCTCAACCGCACGCCAGTGTTTAAACTGCGCCTTTGTGACGCAATTTGTCGCATTGCCGAAAACCCCGTAAAAAGCCGGTTTGGCGCTATAAGAAGTTGTCGCTTGGCGGCAAGGCCCGGCCCGAATCAGTCCTTACAATCCTTCCATCGCTCGCCAGTTCCAGGCAGGCGTTCCTCTTCAGGAGACTCCGATGTCCGTTGAGCAAGTACCGGTGCAACGTGCCGATTTCGACCAGGTGATGGTCCCCAACTATGCCCCGGCAGCCTTCATCCCCGTGCGCGGTCAGGGTTCTCGCGTCTGGGATCAGTCGGGTCGCGAACTGGTTGATTTCTCCGGCGGCATCGCGGTCAACGTGCTGGGCCACGCGCACCCTGCGCTGGTCGGCGCGCTGACCGAGCAGGCCAACAAGTTGTGGCATGTCTCCAACGTCTTCACCAACGAACCGGCGCTGCGTTTTGCCAAGAAGCTGGTTGACGCCACCTTCGCCGACCGCGTGTTCTTCTGTAACTCCGGCGCCGAAGCCAACGAAGCCGCGTTCAAACTGGCGCGTCGCGTGGCCCACGATCTGTACGGCCCGGACAAGTACGAAATCGTCGCGGCCCTGAACAGCTTTCACGGCCGCACCCTGTTCACCGTGAGCGTCGGCGGTCAGCCGAAATACTCCGACGGCTTCGGCCCGAAAATCACCGGCATCACCCACGTCCCCTTCAATGACCTGGACGCGCTGAAGGCCGCCGTCTCGGACAAGACCTGCGCGGTGGTGTTGGAGCCGATCCAGGGCGAGGGCGGCGTACTGCCCGCCGAACTCGAATACCTGCAAGGCGCGCGCAAATTGTGCGACGAGCACAACGCGCTGCTGGTCTTCGACGAAGTGCAGAGCGGCATGGGCCGCAGCGGTCACCTGTTTGCGTACATGCATTACGGCGTGACGCCGGACATTCTCTCCAGCGCGAAAAGCATCGGCGGCGGCTTCCCGATGGCGGCCATGCTGACCACTGAAAAACTTGCCAAGCACCTGGCTGTTGGCGTTCACGGCACCACCTACGGCGGCAACCCGCTGGCGTGCGCGGTGGGCGAGGCAGTCATTGACGTGGTCAACACCCCGCAAGTGCTGGCGGGGGTGAAGGCCAAGCACGAACTGTTCAAGGCCCGTCTGGAGAAGATCGGTCAGCAATACGGCGTGTTCAGCCAGGTGCGTGGCATGGGCCTGCTGATCGGCTGCGTGTTGACCGACGCCTGGAAAGGCAAGGCCAAAGAATTCTTCAACGCCGCCGAGCAGGAAGGCGTGATGGTGCTTCAGGCCGGTCCCGACGTGGTGCGTTTCGCGCCGAGCCTGGTGGTCGAAGACGCCGACATCGAAGAAGGCCTGAACCGCTTCGAACGTGCGGTTGCCAAGCTGGCCGGGGTGTAAAGCCCTTCGCTAATGGACGCATAACCTCTGTAGGAGTGAGCTTGCTCGCGATAACGGTGTGTCAGCGAAACGCTTGGATCAGACACGCCGCATTCGCGAGCAAGCTCGCTCCCACAAGGTTGAGCGCCGCTTCAGCTTTTGTTTTTTCCTGTGCCGGACGACCGGCCCGATTTTTTTCTCAAGGAGTGACACCATGCTGGTGATGCGCCCCGCGCAAATGGCGGATCTGAGCGAGGTTCAACGACTCGCGGCAGACAGCCCGATTGGTGTCACGTCCCTGCCGGATGACGCTGGACGTCTGAGTGACAAGATTGCCGCGTCCGAAGCCTCGTTCGCGGCGGAAGTCAGTTTCAACGGCGAAGAGACCTACTTCTTTGTCCTCGAAGACACCGAATCCGGTCGTCTGGTGGGCTGCTCCGGGATCGTCGCCTCGGCGGGTTATTCCGAGCCGTTCTACAGTTTTCGCAACGAAACCTTCGTCCACGCCTCCCGTGAACTGAAGATCCACAACAAGATCCACGTGCTCTCGCAGTGCCACGACCTCACCGGCAACAGCCTGCTGACCAGCTTCTACGTGCTGCCTGAGCTGGTCGGCACGCTGTGGTCGGAACTCAATTCCCGTGGCCGTCTGCTGTTCGTCGCCAGCCACCCGGAGCGCTTCGCCGATTCGGTGGTGACCGAGATCGTCGGTTACAGCGACGACCACGGCGACTCACCCTTCTGGGACGCCATCGGCCGCAACTTCTTCGACATCAACTACGCCGAAGCCGAGCGCCTGTGCGGGCTGAAAAGCCGGACCTTCCTCGCCGAGCTGATGCCCCATTACCCGATCTACGTGCCGCTGCTGCCCGATGAAGCGCAGGAAGCCATGGGCCAGGTTCATCCGCGTGCCCAGATCACCTTCGACATCCTGATGCGTGAAGGCTTCGAGACCGATCATTACATCGACATCTTCGACGGCGGGCCGACCCTGCACGCGCGGGTGTCCGGCATTCGCTCCATCGCCCAGAGCCGCGTCGTGCCGGTCAAGGTCGACACGGTCAGTACCGGTGATGCGGTCAAGGGCGGGCGGCCTTATCTGGTTTCCAACGGCCAGCTGCAGGATTACCGCGCGGTGATGCTGGAACTGGACTGGGTGCCGGGCAAGCCAGTGGCCCTGAGCCTGGCCGCGGCCGAAGCGCTGGGTGTCGGCGAAGGCGCCAGCGTGCGCATTGTCGCGGTCTGAAAGCCGGGCTCGATGGTTGAGATGAGTTGACGGTGATGGGCGCTGCAGTCGCAGGCCGACGCCGTAAAGCAGGTTAGCGAGTTCGCCGGCGGTTGCAGAACCACCGGCATGAGGAGAAAGCATGATCGTTCGTCCCGTACGCAGCAGTGACCTTCCGGCGCTGATCGAGCTGGCGCGCAGCACCGGCGCAGGCCTGACCACCTTGCCGGCCAATGAAGAGCGTCTGGCGCACCGGGTCGGCTGGGCCGAGAAAACCTTCCGTGGCGAGGCCGGGCGGGGCGACGCCGACTACCTGTTCGTGCTCGAAGATGACGACGAGAAAGTCGTGGGCATTTCCGCCGTCGCGGGCGCAGTCGGGCTGCGCGAGCCCTGGTACAACTACCGGGTTGGCCTGACGGTCAGCGCTTCTCAAGAGCTGAATATCTATCGGGAGATCCCGACGCTGTTCCTGGCCAACGACCTCACCGGCAACTCCGAGCTGTGTTCGCTGTTTCTCCACGCCGACTACCGCAATGGCCTCAATGGCCGGTTGCTGTCCAAGGCGCGGATGCTGTTCATCGCCGAATTCCCGGAGCTGTTCGGCACCAAGACCATCGCTGAAATGCGCGGCATCTCCGACGAACAGGGCCATTCGCCGTTCTGGGAAAGCCTGGGCCGACACTTTTTCAAAATGGAATTCAGCCAGGCCGACTACCTCACCGGGGTCGGCAACCGCGCGTTCATTGCCGAGCTGATGCCGAAGTTTCCGCTGTACAGCTGCTTCCTCTCAGAAGCCGCGCGTGAGGTCATTGGCCGCGTACACGTCAGCACCGAACCGGCGCTGGCCATGCTCAAGGCCGAAGGCTTCAGCTATCAGGGTTACGTCGACATCTTCGACGCCGGCCCGGCCATCGAGTGCGAGACCAGCAAGATCCGCGCAGTCCGCGACAGCCAGGCGCTGGTGCTGGCTGTCGGCACGCCGGGCGATGACGCGACGCCATTCCTTATCCACAACCGCAAGCGCGAAGACTGCCGCGTGACCGCTGCGCCTGCGCGTCTTGCCGCCGGCACGTTGGTGGTCGATCCACAGACTGCCAAGCGCTTGCGTCTCAGCGCCGGTGATCAGGTTCGCGCTGTGCAACTGTCGCCCGCTCGGGAGAGTATTTGATGAACACTTTGTACATTGCCGGTGCCTGGCAGGACGGGCAGGGCGACGCATTCGATTCCCTGAACCCGGTGACCCAGCAGGTGATCTGGTCGGGCCAAAGCGCCACAGCTGAACAGGTTGATGCGGCGGTCAAATCGGCCCGTCAGGCTTTTCCGGCCTGGGCGACGCGCAGTCTGGACGAGCGCATTGCTGTGCTCGAAGCCTTCGCCGCTGCGCTGAAAAACCGCGCCGATGAAATCGCCCGTTGCATCGGTGAGGAAACCGGCAAGCCGCTGTGGGAATCGGCGACAGAAGTGACCAGCATGGCCAACAAGGTGGCGATTTCGATTCAGAGCTACCGCGAGCGGACCGGCGAGAAGAGCGGCCCGCTGGGCGACGCCACCGCCGTGCTGCGACACAAGCCCCACGGTGTGGTGGCGGTGTTCGGTCCTTACAACTTCCCGGGTCACCTGCCTAACGGGCACATCGTGCCAGCGTTGCTGGCGGGCAACACTGTTGTGTTCAAGCCAAGCGAGCTGACCCCCAAAGTTGCCGAACTGACCGTGCAATGCTGGATCGAAGCCGGTCTGCCGGCGGGCGTGCTCAATCTGCTGCAAGGCGCGCGGGACACCGGCATCGCACTGGCCGGCCATTCAGGGATCGACGGGTTGTTCTTCACCGGTTCCAGCCGCACCGGCAATTCCCTGCATCAACAGTTCGCCGGTCGCCCGGACAAGATTCTTGCCCTGGAAATGGGTGGCAATAATCCGCTGGTGGTCGATCAGGTCGCGGACGTCGATGCCGCGGTCTACACCGTGATTCAGTCGGCGTTTATTTCCGCCGGCCAGCGCTGCACCTGTGCCCGCCGCCTGCTGGTGCCCCAAGGTGCCTGGGGCGATGCATTCCTGGCGCGGCTGGTTGAGGTGACCTCGACCATTCAGGTCGGCGCCTTCGATCAACAGCCGGCGCCGTTCATGGGCTCGGTGATTTCCCTGGCCGCTGCGCAGGCACTGATCGATGCCCAGGAAGTGATGCTGGCCAACGGCGCAGTTGCCCTGCTCGAAATGACCCAGCCTGCCGCGCAATCAGCGCTGCTGACGCCGGGCATCATCGACGTCAGTGACGTGGCAGATCGTGAGGATGAGGAGCTGTTCGGGCCGCTGTTGCAGGTGATTCGCTACGCTGATTTCGACGCAGCCATCGAAGAGGCCAATGCCACACAGTACGGGTTGGCGGCGGGGCTGTTGTCGGATTCCCAGGCGCGCTATCAGCAGTTCTGGCTGCAGAGCCGTGCAGGCATCGTCAACTGGAACAAGCAACTGACCGGCGCGGCGAGTACGGCACCGTTCGGCGGTGTCGGCGCCTCGGGCAACCATCGCGCCAGCGCCTACTACGCGGCGGATTATTGCGCGTACCCGGTGGCGTCGCTGGAGACGGAAACCCTGGCGCTGCCTGCCAGCCTGACGCCCGGCATCACCCTGAACTGACCGCGCTCCTTGATAGCGCAGCGCACGTCGAAGAATGTGCACATAAAAACAGATCCACGGAGCCTCACCGATGAAATCCTGTGAAGTCAACTTTGACGGTCTAGTGGGCCCGACCCACAACTACGGTGGGCTGTCCTACGGCAACGTCGCGTCCCAGAACAACTGCCAGCAATCCTCGAATCCGCGCGAGGCCGCTTTGCAGGGGCTGGCCAAAATGAAAGCGTTGATGGAGATGGGTTTCACCCAGGGCGTGCTGGCCCCCCAGGAACGTCCCGATGTGGCGGGTCTGCGCAAGCTGGGCTTCAGCGGCAGCGACGCACAGGTCATTGAACGCGCGGCCAAAGAGTCCATGCCGCTGCTGGCCGCCAGTTGCTCGGCGTCGAGCATGTGGGTGGCCAACGCCGCCACGGTCAGCCCGAGCGCCGACACCGCCGACGGCCGCGTGCATTTCACCGCCGCCAACCTCAACTGCAAATACCACCGCAGCATCGAGCACCCGACCACCAGCCGCGTGCTCGGCGCAATGTTCGCCGATCAGCAGCATTTCGCCCACCACGCGGCGCTGCCTGCCGTTGCCCAGTTCGGCGACGAAGGCGCTGCCAACCACACGCGCTTCTGTCGCAGCTACGGTGAGCCCGGCGTCGAGTTTTTCGTCTTCGGCCGCGCCGCGTTCGACAGCCGTTTCCCCGCGCCGCAGAAATACCCGGCCCGCCAGACCCTCGAAGCGTCCCAGGCCGTTGCGCGTCTGCATGGCCTGAGCGCCGAAGGCGTCGTCTTCGCCCAGCAGAACCCGGCCGTGATCGATCAGGGCGTGTTTCATAACGACGTGATCTCGGTGGGCAATGGCGAGGTCCTGTTCTATCACGAGGACGCATTCCTCAATACCGAGCCCATGCTCGCCGAACTGCACAACAAACTCGGTCAACGTGGCGGTCGCTTCCAGGCCATTTGCGTGCCGCGCAGTGAAGTAGCCGTGGAAGACGCGGTGCGTTCGTACCTGTTCAACAGCCAGTTGCTGTCCCGCGCCGACGGTTCGATGCTGCTCATCGTGCCGGAAGAGTGCCGCAGCAACGAGCGTGTGTGGCATTACCTGCAGCGCCTGATGGCGGACGACAGCCCGATCAGTGAGGTGAAGGTATTCGACCTCAAGCAGAGCATGCAGAACGGCGGCGGCCCGGCGTGCCTGCGTCTTCGCGTGGCCCTGAATGAAACCGAACTGGCGGCGGTCAATCCAGGCGTTATCATGACCGCGCCGCTGTACCACACGCTGACGCAGTGGGTCGACAAGCACTATCGCGACCGCATGAGCGACAGTGATCTGGCCGATCCCCAACTGCTGATTGAATGCCGTACGGCGCTGGACGAGCTGACGCAGCACCTGAAACTGGGCGCGGTCTATCCTTTCCAGATCAATTGATGCACCCCATCCGTTACGCCTGCGCCCAAGTGGCGTCAGGCGGCGATGTTTTTGCTTTTACAGAGAGAGTTTTGCCATGACCGACGCGCTGCGTTTGATCCTCGAAGACACCGACGGCACTCAGCTGGAAACGTCCTGCACCCGTCTTGCCGTTATCTGGCAGGGCAAAGAAGTCTGGATTCAACAGGACGGCCGTGGTCAGTTGCTGATCGGCGTTGACGTCGAAGAAGGCGATGCCGAATACGCCAACCTGCTGCTGCGTCCACTGGCGACCAATCTGGTCAGCCTGCAGCTGGAAATGGAACCGGCTGACATGAGCGGCGACGACGAAGAAGGCCACGTGCACGGCCCAGACTGCACCCACGACTAAGCCTGCGCAGGAAGCTTCCCATGCTCGCCCTCGGCAAACTGCTTGAACTGACCCTCGCGGGTCGCGAACCCGCGGAAAAGACTCAGCTGACCGTCGACGGCGTTCGCATGCGCTGGCTCGCCGAGGGAGCGCTGGAAGTCCGGCCTCCCGAAGCGCGTGACAATGGCACCGACCTGCTGCTGTCCGCCGGCATCCACGGCAATGAAACCGCGCCCATCGAGTTGCTCGACGCGCTGATTCACGCCATCGCCCGGGGCGAACTCAAGCCTCGCGCACGTATTCTATTCCTGTTCGGCAATCCCGAAGCGATGCGCAGCGGCGGGCGTTACGTCGAGCAGGACGTCAACCGGCTGTTCAATGGCCGTCATGAGCACAGCGGCGGCAGCGAAGCCTTGCGCGCCTGCGAACTCGAGCGTCTGGCCGCCAGCTTCTTCAATATTCCGGGCCGCTACCGCCTGCATTACGACCTGCACACGGCGATTCGCGGTTCGAAGATCGAGCAGTTCGCGCTGTATCCGTGGAAGGAGGGTCGCGCTCATTCCCGCCGCGAACTCGCCCGGCTGCGTAATGCCGGCATGGAAGCGGTGCTGCTGCAGAACAAGTCGTCGATCGTGTTCAGCGCCTACACCTACGACAAGCTCGACGCCGAAGCCTTCACCCTGGAATTGGGCAAGGCACGCCCGTTCGGACAGAACCAGCAGGTCAATCTCGACAAGCTGAAATCCTGCCTCGAACGCCTGATCACCGGCACCGAAGCCGATGAGCCTGGGGATCTGGCCGGGTTGCAGCTGTTCAGCGTAGCCCGGGAGATCATCAAGCACAGCGACGCCTTCCGCCTGAACTTGCCAGCGGACATCGAGAACTTCACGGAACTGGAAAAAGGCTACGTGCTGGCCGAAGACCTGGCCGATTCACGCTGGGTCATAGAAGAAGAGGGCGCCCGGATCATCTTCCCCAACCCGAACGTCAAGAACGGGCTGCGGGCGGGGATTCTGATCGTGCCAGCGACGGACGAGACATTGGCCTGACGCGACCTGTTCAAATCGCAGTCGCTCAATGATTGCAGGAGCGCACTTGGTTGTGACGGCTCTGGTTGAGTCAGGCGGGGCATCGGTGATTTTCCCGCTAATGCGGACTTGTGGGAGCCGAGCTTGCTCGCGAAGGGGCCGGTACATCCGCTAAATTTGTAGCGGCTGAAATGCCGTCTTCGTGAGCAAGCTCACTCCCACATGACCGTGTTCACTACGCCACATTGCGGTGTTTTCAACGGCCCTATATATCTTGCCGTTGAAGCGCCGGTTTCAGTGGGCGCCTCGTGATCAACCCGCCGCTTTCTGCCCCTCACTCACCCGACGCACTGCACGCAGTTTTGTCAACGTGTCCGCGCAGGTCTTGGCCGCTTCCTGGCCCTTGTGTACGAAGTGATCGAAGAAGAACTTCTGGTGCTCTTCACCGGCGTGGAAGTGGTGCGGGGTCAGCACGACCGAGAAGACTGGCACTTCGGTTTCCAACTGAACCTGCATCAGTGCGCTGATCACCGATTGCGCGACGAACTCGTGACGGTAGATGCCGCCGTCGACCACCAGACCTGCAGCCACGACACCGCCGTAGCGACCTGACTTGGCCAGCAACTTGGCGTGAAGCGGGATTTCGAACGCGCCGCCGACTTCAAAGAAATCGATGTCGGTCTCGGCGTAACCGTGTTGCGCCATCTCGGTGACAAAGCCCTTGCGCGCCTGATCGACGATTTCCTTGTGCCAGCAGGCTTGAATGAAAGCGATGCGCTCGTGAGCGTGAATGGCGGTAGGTTGCATGTGTTCTGACTCCTGTTTAATGAAAAAAACAGGGCGTTTTGGATCGAATGGGATGCCAGGGTACGTGCGAAACCGTCCGCGACGCCAAGCGCCTGGATTCGTCTCGAACGATCCTGTTGTGCCAGTCCCGTTCTCTCTTCATCCGGACTATACCGTCGGCCCCGGGATCACACCGGGTCTGCTGACCTTGCATTGAGGGTAAGCTCGCTGCAAGCGCTCGCGGGCTAGACGCATTGCGCGCCATTACCGCCGGTGGGGAATCGCACCCCGCCCTGAGAACGTTGCCAACGGCGTTTTCCGTCGGCGTGCAGTTTGTAACATAGATTTCCGGGATTCGCTTGGAGCCTTTTTGATGGTTTTCATCAGCTTTTCTTATAAGGCGTCTTGGCATTCCAGTCCCAAGCCTTGATTATCGATGCCCCGGGCCTCAGAACTGAGGCTCGACCCTAATGAACGGGAGCTTCATCGTGGCGCTTATCGATCTGCGCAGTGACACCGTGACTCAACCCTCGGCCGGCATGCGCGACGCCATGGCCAGCGCGCCCCTTGGCGATGACGTGTATGGCGAAGACCCGACGGTCAACCGGCTGGAATCATGGCTGGCGGAGCGTCTCGGTTTCGCCGCCGCGCTGTTCGTGCCGACCGGCACCATGAGCAACCTGCTCGGCCTGATGGCTCACTGCGAGCGCGGTGACGAATACATCGTCGGCCAGCAGGCGCACACCTACAAATACGAAGGCGGCGGCGCGGCGGTGCTGGGCTCGATCCAGCCTCAACCCCTCGACAACCAGGCGGACGGATCGCTGGACCTGAATCAGGTCGCCGCTGCCATCAAGGCCGACGACTTCCATTTCGCCCGCACCCGCTTGCTGGCCCTGGAAAACACCATGCAGGGCAAGGTCCTGCCATTGGAGTATCTCGTGGCGGCCCGGGCATTCACTCGGGAAAAGGGCCTCAGCCTGCACCTCGACGGCGCTCGCCTGTACAACGCCGCCGTCAAGCTGGGTGTGGACGCGCGTGAGATTGCCCGGCATTTCGATTCGGTTTCCGTGTGCTTATCCAAAGGGCTCGGCGCGCCGGTCGGCTCAGTGCTGTGCGGCTCAAGTGAGTTCATCGCCAAGGCCCGGCGTCTGCGCAAGATGGTCGGCGGCGGCATGCGCCAGGCCGGCATCCTGGCAGCAGCGGGGTTGTACGCGCTGGAGCATCAGGTCGAGCGTCTGGCCGACGACCACGCTAACGCCACCGCCTTGGGCAAAGCGCTTGCGGACCTCGGTTTTGACGTCGAGCCGGTGCAGACCAACATGGTTTACGTACGGATCGGCGATCGTGCCCAGGCGCTCAACGCCCTGTGTGCCGAGCGCGGTATCGTGCTGAGTGCTGCGCCGCGGTTGCGCATGGTCACCCATCTGGATGTGACGGCTGCGCATCTGGACAAGGTGGTTGCGGCATTTGCCGAATTTGGCGTTCGCTGATCGGGTGATCAGCCCGATTGCCGGTTTCTATCGAATAACACGCTGTACCGAGCGTACAACGCCTATATAATGCGGCCCTTTGCCGTCGCTGCGTCGAACGACGCTATGCATGTGCCAGGCCGCAGTTTCCGTGGAAGAACCTATGAAAAGCGCAGAAATCCGTGAAGCCTTCCTTCGCTTCTTCGAAGAGCAAGGCCACACCCGAGTCGCCTCCAGCTCCCTGATCCCGGGCAACGACCCGACCCTGCTGTTCACCAACGCAGGCATGAACCAGTTCAAGGATTGCTTCCTCGGCCAGGAAAAACGGGCCTACACCCGCGCCGTCAGCAGCCAGAAGTGCGTGCGTGCCGGTGGCAAGCACAACGACCTGGAAAACGTCGGCTACACCGCGCGTCACCACACCTTCTTCGAGATGCTGGGCAACTTCAGCTTCGGCGACTACTTCAAGCGCGACGCAATCACCTACGCGTGGACCTTCCTCACCGGCGTGCTGAACCTGCCCAAGGAAAAACTCTGGGTCACGGTTTACGCCTCGGACGACGAAGCCTACGACATCTGGACCAAGGAAATCGGTGTGCCGGCCGAGCGCATGGTGCGCATCGGTGACAACAAGGGCGCGCCGTACGCCTCCGACAACTTCTGGACGATGGGCGACACCGGCCCGTGCGGCCCGTGCACCGAGATCTTCTACGACCACGGCGCCGACATCTGGGGTGGCCCGCCGGGTTCGCCGGAAGAAGACGGCGACCGCTACATCGAGATCTGGAACAACGTGTTCATGCAGTTCAACCGCACGGCCGACGGCGTTCTGCACCCGCTGCCAGCGCCATCGGTCGACACCGGCATGGGCCTCGAGCGCGTCAGCGCCGTCCTGCAACACGTCAATTCCAACTACGAAATCGACCTGTTCCAGAGCCTGCTCGCCGCTGCTGCAAAAGCCATTGGTTGCAGCAACGACAATCAAGCCTCTCTGAAAGTCGTCGCCGACCACATCCGTTCGTGCGGCTTCCTGATCGCCGACGGCGTGCTGCCGTCCAATGAAGGCCGTGGCTACGTGCTGCGCCGCATCATTCGTCGCGCTTGCCGTCACGGCAACAAGCTGGGCGCCAAGGGCAGCTTCTTCTACCAGATCGTCGCCGCGCTCGTCGCCGAAATGGGCGAAGCCTTCCCTGAGCTGAAAAACCAGCAGGCGCACATCGAGCGTGTGCTCAAGGCCGAAGAAGAACAGTTCGCCAAGACCCTGGAGCAGGGCTTGAAGATCCTCGAGCAGGATCTCGCCGAACTCAAGGGCACCATCGTCCCCGGCGACGTGGTGTTCAAGCTCTACGACACCTACGGTTTCCCGATGGACCTGACCGGCGACATCGCCCGCGAGCGCAACCTGACCCTCGACGAGGCCGGTTTCGAACGCGAGATGGACGCCCAGCGTGAACGCGCGCGTTCTGCCAGCTCCTTCGGCATGGACTACAACAGCCTGGTCAAGGTTGATGTGGCCACGCAGTTCACCGGTTACAAAGCCACCGCAGGCGAGGCCAAAGTCGTCGCCCTGTACAAAGACGGCCTCGCGGTCGAGCAATTGAGCGAAGGCGAGGACGGCGTGGTCATCCTCGACCAGACCCCGTTCTACGCAGAGTCCGGCGGCCAGATTGGCGACAGCGGTTACCTGACCGCGGGCGATGCGCGCTTCGACGTGAGCGACACCACCAAGACCGGCGGCGCGTTCCTGCACCACGGTGTTCAAGTGTCGGGCAGCCTGAAAGTCGGCACCACCGTCAGCACCGAAGTGGCTGCCGAAGTGCGCCAGGCCACGTCGTTGAACCACTCCGCCACGCACTTGCTGCACGCGGCGTTGCGCCAGGTGTTGGGCGATCACGTTCAGCAGAAAGGCTCGCTGGTCGACAGTCAGCGCCTGCGTTTCGACTTCAGCCACTTCGAAGCCATCAAGCCCGAGCAGATCAAGGCGCTTGAAGACATTGTCAACGCCGAAGTCCGCAAGAATACGGCCGTCGAGACTGAAGAAACCGACATCGAGACCGCCAAGAAGAAAGGCGCCATGGCGTTGTTCGGCGAGAAGTATGGCGACAACGTCCGCGTGCTGAGCATGGGCGGCGGTTTCTCCGTCGAGCTGTGCGGTGGCATTCACGCCAACCGTACCGGCGACATCGCGCTGTTCAAGATCATCAGCGAAAGCGGTGTGGCCGCAGGCGTGCGCCGTATCGAAGCGGTTACCGGCGCCGTGGCGCTGGAGTATTTGAACGCGGCTGAAGAACAATTGAAGGAAGCCGCGAACCTGGTCAAAGGCAATCGCGACAACGTCCTGGACAAGCTGTCGGCGGTGCTGGAACGCAATCGTCTGCTGGAAAAACAACTGGAACAACTGCAGGCCAAGGCGGCCAGTGCTGCGGGCGACGATCTGTCGGGCTCGGCAGTGGACGTCAAGGGTGTCAAAGTCCTTGCTGCCCGTCTCGACGGTCAGGATGGCAAGGCGCTGCTGGCCCTGGTTGACCAATTGAAGAACAAGCTCGGCCGCGCAGTGATCCTGCTCGGCGGGGTGCATGAAGACAAGGTCGTGCTGGTGGCAGGCGTCACCAAAGACCTGACTGGCCAACTCAAAGCCGGTGATTTGATGAAGCAAGCGGCTGCCGCTGTAGGCGGTAAAGGCGGCGGTCGTCCTGACATGGCGCAAGGCGGCGGTGTTGATGCTGCCGGACTCGAAGCAGCGCTGGCACTGGCTGTTCCGTTCGCCGAACAAGGTATTTAAGTCGACCCACCCGGAGCCTGTCATTCGGGTTCCGGCGCTTCGCGGTTTGAATGATAACGGGCGCCCTTCATGGGCTGAGGCGGCTTTGAGATGGCTTTAATCGTACAAAAGTTTGGCGGCACCTCGGTGGGCTCGGTAGAGCGCATCGAACAGGTGGCCGACAAGGTCAAGAAATTCCGTGATGCGGGCGATGATCTGGTGGTCGTGCTTTCGGCCATGAGCGGCGAAACCAATCGCCTGATCGAACTGGCCCGGCAGATCAGCGATCAACCGGTGCCACGCGAGCTGGACGTCATCGTTTCCACCGGCGAGCAGGTCACTATCGCACTGCTGGCCATGGCGCTGATCAAGCGCGGCGTTCCGGCTGTGTCGTACACCGGCAATCAGGTTCGCATCCTGACCGACAGCGCCCATAACAAGGCGCGGATTCTGCAGATCGATGATCAGAAGATTCGCGCTGACCTGAAGGCCGGTCGTGTGGTGGTGGTCGCCGGTTTCCAGGGTGTCGATGAAGACGGCAACATCACGACCCTGGGTCGTGGCGGTTCCGACACCACCGGCGTGGCGCTGGCCGCGGCATTGAAAGCCGATGAATGCCAGATCTACACCGACGTCGATGGCGTCTATACGACTGACCCGCGTGTTGTGTCGCAGGCCCAGCGGCTGGACAAGATCACCTTCGAAGAAATGCTGGAGATGGCGAGCCTCGGTTCAAAGGTCCTGCAGATCCGCGCGGTCGAGTTCGCCGGCAAGTACAACGTCCCGCTGCGCGTATTGCACAGCTTCAAGGAGGGTCCAGGCACCCTCATTACCATTGATGAAGAGGAATCCATGGAACAGCCGATCATTTCGGGCATCGCCTTCAACCGCGACGAAGCCAAGCTGACCATCCGTGGCGTGCCAGACACCCCGGGCGTTGCGTTCAAGATTCTCGGCCCGATCAGCGGCGCGAACATCGAAGTCGACATGATCGTGCAGAACGTTTCGCACGATAACACCACCGATTTCACCTTCACCGTTCACCGCAATGATTACCAGGCCGCGCTGCAGGTTCTGCAGAACACCGCCAACGAAATCGGCGCTCGCGAAGTCATTGGCGACACCAAGATCGCCAAGGTTTCCATCGTCGGTGTCGGCATGCGTTCCCATGCCGGGGTTGCCAGCCGCATGTTCGAAGCGCTGGCCAAGGAGAGCATCAACATCCAGATGATCTCGACGTCCGAAATCAAGGTCTCGGTGGTGATCGAGGAGAAGTACCTGGAGCTGGCCGTGCGCGCGCTGCACACCGCCTTCGAACTCGACGCACCGCGTCAGGGCGAGTAAGCCTTGGGCAGAGGGCGCGGTTTCTGCTGCGCCTTCTGCGAGTGGATGTGCGCAAGTCGCTATTCTTTTTCCGGCGCTGGTCGATACTGAGGCATGGACCTGCGGCCTCTGGCTCGGGATCATGCCGTTTGTCTGTGCAGACTGTAATCCCTTGAATGTAAGCCGTAAGGAGATAGGTATGCTGATTCTGACTCGCCGGTGTGCGGAAAGTCTGATCATTGGTGATGGTGAAATCACCGTGACCGTGCTCGGCGTAAAAGGCAATCAGGTGCGCATAGGGGTCAACGCGCCCAAGGAAGTGGCTGTTCACCGCGAAGAGATTTACCTGCGTATAAAGAAAGAGAAGGACGAAGAACCAAGCCATTAATTTTTATTGAATTTTTGGTTTGCAAACGGGGAAAAGGGTGGTTATTATACGCCCCGTGTTGCGGAGAGCTGGCCGAGTGGCCGAAGGCGCTCCCCTGCTAAGGGAGTACACCTCAAAAGGGTGTCGGGGGTTCGAATCCCCCGTTCTCCGCCATTATTTGCGTAGTACGTTGTAATCTGGCTTGATCTGTAAGTTGTTGAATTTACTAGAAAAAGTGCTTGACCAAGAGATTTGACGGCCTATAATGCGCGGCAACAAATGCACTCGTAGCTCAGCTGGATAGAGTACTCGGCTACGAACCGAGCGGTCACAGGTTCGAATCCTGTCGAGTGCACCATTTAAGCGTTGTTTGTAGTGATACGAATAACAGTCTTAAGTTAGAAAGAGCCTGGCTTCAACAGGTCTTCGGAAGCACCACTCACTTCCAGAAGTAAAATGCGATGCCCAGAGGTGAACTGGTTTAAAAAGCGCCATCTGCACTCGTAGCTCAGCTGGATAGAGTACTCGGCTACGAACCGAGCGGTCACAGGTTCGAATCCTGTCGAGTGCACCATAAAACGAAAAGCCCGCATGCAAATGCGGGCTTTTTGCTTTCTAGCGTTTGCCTTTTACACAGCCGTGTTCATCGAATGACACCTGTCTGCTGCGTCCCTTCTTCTCCTCATAAACATAACGGACCTCAGCGTTACGGCTGATGATCTTGTCCGGTCGCCCCAACAGGTTTTCCACGTCGCGTTTGCTCATCCCCGTTGGCGTCTGCTGATTGATGATCGCCTTGCGCCGTTGCTCCGCACTCAGGATATTTCCGCAACCATCATCACGCTGACCCACGACCACCACTTCGTTACTTTTGCGCGTTTGCAGGGTGTCCGTTTTTGCAGGCGGAGGAGGGACTGCGAAGGTCGTGCCTGAAGCCGGGTTGATACCCTGCGCCGCTGTCGTGTGCCCGCTGGGGCAAGCCAGTGTAGTGAACGTCACGTTGCCGCTCTGATCCTGGCAACGATTGACGGTGGTGGCGCCTGCGCCGAGTGGCGAAAACAGCAGCAGGGTGATGAAGAGCTTTTCAGTGTTCAGCGGCATCGCGATGTCCTCCCTGACCAGTGTCCGAGAAGGGTAGCGATGAGGATTTCTCACGGCGAGCGGGTTTTGTTCACCGGATGTGACCGGGCGGCCTCGCTGACTCGGACAGCGATGAAGGTTGTGTTGCAACCGATTGTTTCACGTTGAATTTTTAGCCTCCCGCCACGGCAAGCGGTGTATGATTGCGCCCGTCAGCCCCGCCGGGGCTTGTGGACTACCTCCATGGACTTACCCAGTAGCAACTCAACACTAAGTTTCACCAATCAAGAATCGACTGATTGATCTTCTGGCGGGTTCCACTGCTGGGAGTGGAGTTCGCCTATGACACAAATCGAAGTAAAAAAGACGCAGGAAAGCCTTCAGGATCGTCTCGCCCAAGTCATCGACTTGCTGCAACGTCAGCGTATCGTCGAAGACCTGACACACCGTCAGGAAGGCCAGCACCAGGATCGCGTCGAGAATCTCGTTCACCGGCAGAACCTCGTCGAGCTGCAGCGTAAGCTCGACGACCTGCACTCCGCCGACGTTGCCTATATCCTCGAAGCACTTCCCCTCGAAGACCGTCTGACGGTCTGGCAACTGGTGAAGGCCGAGCGTGACGGCGACATCCTTCTCGAAGTGTCCGATTCCGTTCGGGAAACCCTGATCGCCGACATGGACGATCACGAGCTGCTGGCCGCCGCCAAGGAAATGGACGCCGACGAGCTCGCCGACCTTGCGCCAGAGCTGCCGCGCGATGTTGTCCATGAGCTGATGGAGGCGCTGGACAGCCAGCAGCGCGAGCGCGTGCGCTCCGCCCTGTCCTATGACGAGGAGCAGGTCGGCGCCCTGATGGACTTCGAGATGGTGACCATCCGCGAGGATGTCAGCCTGGAAGTCGTTCTGCGCTATCTGCGCCGTCTGAAAGAGCTGCCCGGTCACACTGACAAACTGTTCGTGGTCGACTCCGATGGCGTCCTCAAGGGTGTGCTGCCCATCAAGCGTCTGCTGGTCAACGACCCCGAGAAGCAAGTGTCAGAGGTCATGGCCAGTGATCCGGTGAGTTTCCATCCTGATGGCGATGCCTATGAAGCCGCCCAGGCGTTCGAACGTTACGACTTGATTTCCTCCCCGGTGGTCGACAAGAACGGCAAGCTGATCGGCCGTCTGACCATCGATGAGATGGTCGACCTCATCCGTGAGGAGAGCGAGACCGAAGTGCTCAACATGGCGGGTTTGCGGGAGGAGGAGGACATCTTCGCCTCCGTCTGGCGATCCCTGCGCAACCGCTGGTCCTGGCTGGCCGTCAACCTGATTACTGCCTTTCTCGCCTCGCGGGTGATCGGCCTGTTCGAAGGCTCCATCGAGAAGCTGGTGGCGCTGGCGGCGTTGATGCCGATCGTGGCAGGGATTGGGGGCAACTCGGGCAATCAGACCATCACAATGATTGTTCGGGCCATGGCCCTCGATCAGGTCAACACCGGCAATACCTCACGCCTGATGCGCAAGGAGCTGGGCGTCGCGCTCATCAACGGCCTGGTGTGGGGCGGGGTGATAGGGATCGTCGCTTATCTGCTGTATCACAGCTGGTCCCTTGGGGTGGTGATGACCGTCGCCATGACATTGAATCTCCTGCTGGCGGCATTGATGGGTGTGTTGATCCCGATGACCCTCGCGCGGTTCGGTCGCGATCCGGCGATGGGCGCCAGTGTGATGATCACGGCCATGACCGACAGCGGCGGGTTCTTCATCTTTCTCGGGCTGGCGACATTATTTTTACTCTGACCCCCACGGTTCAAACAAAGCCGCCTTCAGGGCGGTTTTTTAATGGGCGCGAAACACCGGCGGCATTAATTTCAGGCACAAAAAAGCCAGCAGAGCGCTGGCTTTCAAGTCTCTGGTTTAAACGACTTATTTGTCGTCGTTTGCCAGGCTAGTGTCGTGTGCAATCAGGGAAACCAGTGCGTTCTGCTGGCGGTGAGCCAACTGACGGAAGCGCTGCAGCAGCTCGCGTTCGTGAAGCGAAAGCTCAGGGCTGTCCAGGCGCAGACTTGGCTCGTCACCCAGTGAACCTTCCTGAATCAGACTCTGCTCAAGACGCGCAATAATTTCCGAGTTCATGCTGCGATGATGATGTTTGGCAACGTCCGCAATACGCTCGCGCATGCCTTCCGGTAGACGAACTACGAACTTGTCAGCTGTGCGACTGGAATAATTGGCCTGTTTCATAGGGCTCATATATTTAACCGAATTAGTTCAAAGAGAGAGGCGGTTCTTGCATTAGGCCGCGAGATGTCATGCTCTGACTGTCTTTTAGCTGAAATGTTCAACCACCCGCATAAAGGACCGCCATCCTGCATCAATACGTCGGATCCTTGGCGTCAAATGTGTGACAAATATTGAACTAGATAAAGGCTTTTAGCCAGCACCAATTATCCGAAATGCGTTCTGGTTTGCAAAGTGGATAATGAACATCCCGGCAGCGCTGGACGACGCCGTGATGGCTATCTGTCTCCAGCGTAGTGGGAGAGTGGGGATAATACGAGGGGCCAGTCAAGAAAGAGACGAAGGGTCGAATGCTTCGAGGCAGCTCACGCTTCAGGAAAGCTGCCGGAGAGACGGCGATTGCCTTGGCTCCAGATCAGCGAGCGCTCAGGGCTTGGCCTGGCGTAATACCGGATCAAACTTGATACGGCGGCCCACGAACAGCGCCGCCACGAACAGGCTGGCGAAAACCCCGGCAGCTGTTTTAGCCAAGGTGCTCAGGGTTTCCATTGACGGATCCATGAGCTGATCTGCGGCGATAGCCATCAGGGACAGGATCAGGAACGAAATTGCTGCTTTGGACATAGCTGCTCTCTAATGGGGTGCTCTCTGACAGAGGGCGGGTCGGAGCCGTTGGAATGGCTGACAGTGACTGCTGGTCAAAACACCCAGCGTTCCGAACGGATAACCGGCACGGCTTCTTCATTGTCATGGGCCAGAATGGCTTCTGTGCCTTGGCTTGGCATGGCTGCGAACCGCGGGGTCTGTTGCAGGAGGTAATGAGGCTGAGCCTGGACGGCGACGGTCTCTGATTTCACCGCCTCTGACTGGCTGCCATCACCCTGAAAATGAAAGGCGACCAATGCGACAAGCGCGGCAGCGTTGAGCAGGGACAGTGTCATGTTCATCTCGGGTACCTTCGCTGGGACGGCGTTCAGAGGGGGGATTCGCGAAAGAAACTAGTGCAGTCTGCGTGCCAATCTCTATGGCGGATAAATCCCTTATAAACCAATAGCATAGATCGCATTTTAGGGATTGTAGGGTTGCGATTTGCAATATGGCCCATGGCCGCCCTTGCATTCTGCACGATAGCCCTCTGATGTGACTGGCAGGCAGCATCCTACGGCGTCTGTTGATAATGACGACATGACAAGCCAGCGCCTTGTCGTTAAGATGCACGCCGTCTGTTTTGGTGTCCTCTTAGTTCAACGGATAGAACGAGCCCCTCCTAAGGGCTAGATGCAGGTTCGATTCCTGCAGGGGACATATCTGATCTACTCCTCCCGCTTCAGCACGTCATCTCTCACATAAAACCTCTCGGTCCCCCGGCCGTTCGAACACTCCCTCGTTTATGCGCGCGCGCTCGCTTGAGTGTGCTGATCCGCGTACCACCGATTGCGACCATTATTTTTCGCGTAATAAAGATAGGCATCCGCTGCTTTGATCATGCCGGCAGGCGTCGTGTCTTCCATCGCAGGGAACCTGGCTGTGACGCCGGCACTTGCAGTGACAATCTGCTCGGGGTGATCGGCGTGCGCCAGCGCGAGCCCCCGAATGGCTTGCAGAATGTCCTCGGCGAGAAGGCCCGCGCCCTGAATGTCGGTGTCCGGAAGCAGCACGGTGAATTCCTCGCCACCGTAGCGGACGGCGAGGTCGGCAGGGCGTTTCAACACCCCGCTGATGGCCTGGGCGACCTGCTGGAGACAGTCGTCACCTGCCGCATGGCCGTAGCGGTCGTTGAAGCGTTTGAAGTAATCGATGTCGAGCATGATCAAGGCGAGCGGGTAACGCTGTCGTTTTGCGCGGCCGATCTCGCTGTTGAGCGCCATGTCGAGTCGCCGCCGGTTGCCCAGTCGGGTCAGGCTATCGGTCAGCGCCATGTCTTTGACCGCCTGATGAGCGAGGCGAATCTCGCTCTCCATGGCCATGCGGCCGCGCAACTGCGTGAGGACGATGTAGGCAAATCCGATAAACCCGGCGATCAGGACCAACAGCACGAGTCCGGACTTGAGCAGGTCATGACGCCACGGCCCGACGAAGGATTCTCTCGACAGCCCGGCTGCGACCACCAGCGGATAACTCGACAGCGCACGAAAGCCGTACAACCGGTACGTGCCGTCCACCACGGCTTTGATCTCCACAGTCCCTTCATTGGCGGTCGGCAGGTAGCGTTTGAAGATCTCGCTGTCGGCCAGGCTTTGCCCCACCACGGAATCCATGAACGGACGCCTGACCAGGATCGTGCCGTCCCGCATCGCCAGCACCAGCGCGCCGCGATCATCAATCTTGAAGTCGCCGTAATAATCCATGAAGTAGCTGAGCTTGATAGTCCCCAGCAGCACGCCCGCGAACGAGCCATCAGGATTGTTCAGCCGGCGGGAGACGGGGATGATCAACTCGCCGGTGGAGCGGCTCTTGACCACGTTGCTGATGCGCACGCTTTGATCGGTATGGGTGCGGTGATAGTTGAAGTAGTCCCGGTCTGCGTTGTTTGCGGTGTCCGGGGTCACGTCTTTATCGGTCACGATCCATCGCCCGTCGGCGCCGTAGATGAACAACCCGTGAAGCTGAGGCATGAGTCTGGATTGCTGCATCATCAGGGCGTGGATACGTGGAACGTCGATATTGGCCAGACCATCGCCCTCGACACGCTCACCGATGGCGTAGGTCAGGATGTCGACCTGCCTGATGGCGTCCTCCGCGTGCTGGGCTGTGGCACGGGCCAGGTTGGTGACCGAGTCCCGGGCGAAGTCGTAGGCGTGGTTGTAATCGCGCCACGCGCGCCACCCCTCAACCGATACGAACGTCAGCAGCACCAGAATCATGAATGCGAGGGTGAGGCGAAAGACGGCCGTGTTGCGCCCCGGGCCCAAGTCCAATAGATCGAAGGCGCCTGACGGCGGTGGATGCTGTTCGCCTCCTGGCATGCTCATTGGCCTCCTGATAGTCAGCTGTGGACGCTGCCGACCGCTTTGATCAGCGCGTCTGCCATTTCTTCCGCGCTCAGTTGAGGGCTCAACACGGTTTTGCGCATCGTCTCGATCGGCATGCTGGGCACGGGCGCTTCCTCGGGACGCTGCACGAAACTCAACCCGCCGGCGTTCCTGACCTCTACCGCGCCATCCGCACCATCGGAGTCGCCGCCAGACAGCACGAGGCAGATCACCCGCTCGCGAAATACGTCGGCAGCTGTGGCGAACAGGCGATCGGCGGCAGGACGTGCGAGGTGCAGCTTGGGGCCGTCGTCTAGATGAATGATCCCGGGGGAGACGATCTCCAGATGCCGGTCAGGAGGTGCCAGGTACACACGGCCAGGCAGTACCGGCTCGCCTTCTTTGCCGTAGCCGACAGGCAGCGTCGAGTAGCGACCGAGCACCGACGCCATGTAGTCCGGACCTGTCGGGTTCGTGTGAATCACGATGAGCACGGCAGCCGGAAAATCCTTCGGTAGCTTGACGAGCAGGTGCCGCAGGGCTTCCGTGGCGCCTTGCGCACCACCGATCACGATGACATCCCTCATCACTTGCGTGTTTTCAGCGTCCATACCTTTCTTCCTGAATGGTTCCATAGGATGGACACAGCGCAAGCGCTTGCCGTTCATTTTCACGTCTTCAAGCGCTGATGAACGTCACAACGTGCGTCGGGCGGCCGTGGGCTGTTCAACAGGCAATAAAAAAGCCACGAGATGCGCAGTCTCGTGGCTTTCGTGAACAGCCGCATCAGAGTAGATGCAAACCGGTCAGGCGTTGTTACAGCGCCATGTCGCTGGCGGGCTTGCTTTCAGCAGGCTTGCCCGGCGCGGCAGTGCTGGTGCCGACGCTCTGATCGAGCACTGGCGGTTTGCCCAGTTGCAGCACTTCGGCGGTGTAGTTCCACTCTTGCTGAACAGCGGCTGGCGAGTCATTCAGCTTGGTGCCATAGCTCGGCACGATCTGATGGACCTTCGCTTGCCACTCAGGCGTCGCGAGCTGGGTCTTGAACAGCTTTTCCAGGACGTTGAGCATGATCGGTGCAGCGGTCGACGCGCCTGGCGATGCGCCCAGCAGGGCAGCGATGGTGCCGTCCTGAGAAGAAACGACTTCGGTGCCCAGTTTCAGCACGCCGCCCTTGTCGGCATCACGCTTGATGATCTGCACGCGCTGACCGGCTTGCCACAGGCGCCAGTCTTCTTTCTTGGCGTGCGGGAAGTATTCCTGCAGCGCTTTGAAGCGGTCGTCGTCGGACAGCATCAACTGACCGGCGAGGTACTCCACCAGCGGGTACTGCTCAACGCCCACTTTGGTCATTGGCCAGAAGTTGTGGGTGGTCATGCTGCTGAACAGGTCGAAGTACGAACCTTCTTTCAGGAACTTGGTGGAGAAGGTCGCAAACGGGCCAAACAGGATCACGCGCTTGCCGTCCAGCACGCGGGTGTCCAAGTGCGGAACCGACATGGGCGGCGCGCCGGTGGAGGCGATGCCGTAGGCCTTGGCCATGTGCTGCATGGCAACGGTCGGGTTCTCGGTGACCAGGAACGAACCACCAACCGGGAAGCCTGCGTAGTCCTGAGCTTCGGGAATGCCGGATTTCTGCAGCAGCTTCAATGCGCCGCCGCCTGCACCGATGAACAGGAACTTGGCGTCGGTACCGGTGGTGGTGCCGTCTTTCAGGTTCTTGTATTCAACGTGCCACGAGCCGTCGTCGTTGCGGGTGATGTCGTTGACTTCGCTGGACAGCTTCAAATCGAAGTTCGGGCGGGTCTGCAGGTACGACACGTACTGGCGGGTGACTTCACCCCAGTTGACGTCGGTGCCGATCGGCGTCCAGGTGGTCGCCAGCTTCTGCGAAGGATCACGGCCTTCCATCATCAGCGGGACCCACTTGGCGATCTGTGCCGGGTCTTCGGAATACTGCATCGGGCGGAACAGCGGGCTGGCTTGCAGCGCGTCATAACGCTTTTTCAGGAATTTGATGTTGTCATCGCCCCACACGAAGCTCATGTGCGGTGTGGTGTTGATGAACGAAGGCGGGTTCTTCAGGACGTTCTGGCGGACCTGCCAGGACAGGAACTGACGGGTGACCTGGAAGGCTTCGTTGATCTCGATGGCTTTGGAGATGTTGACCTTGCCGTCTTTGTCTTCAGGCGTGTAGTTCAGCTCGGCGAGGCCGGAGTGACCGGTGCCGGCGTTGTTCCAGCCGTTGGAGCTTTCTTCGGCGACGGCGTCGAGTCGCTCGACCATTTCCATCGACCAGCTCGGCTCGAGTTCATTGAGCCAGACGCCCAGGGTCGAACTCATGATGCCGCCGCCGATCAGCAGTACATCGACTTTCTTGCTTTCTGCGGCATGGGCTTGCAGGAAGGTGGCCGAAATCGCGAGGCCCAGTAGAGCGGTGCTCGTTTTCTTGAACATCGAATCATCCAATAGATAGAAAGTTATCCGCCTGCAGCAATCGTCGCGCAACGTCCTGCGATGCCGGGCGCCAGTGTGCGGCGCGAACGTCAGACAGGCTTCGCTCTCGGAAAACGAGGAGGAAGGGTCAAAAGGCCAGTGAAAAGGTCGACCTCGTGTTCTATGTCCCTCGGTGCTGTGCTTTTTATTCGATCATTGGAATCAGCAGCTTGAGTAAACATCATCCACCGCAGGACCTGGTCATCAGGTCCATCCCCTGCGGCGGGCGGGGATTGTACCCGAAATGTCATTTTCGACAAATCGGGTGTCAAATTAGTCAATACGCCATTTTGTCTCAGGGTGGCGATTGGCTGGCCGGGCGCCGAAAAGCCGAGCCGTTTAAAGGGTGAATTTGCCCACCATGGAGTGGAAGGAAACGGCCAGCCGCGACAACGCCTGACTCGACGCGCTGGTCTGATTGGCGCCGGCTGCGGTTTGGGTCGACAGGTCCTGGATGTTCACCAGGTTGCGGTCCACTTCGCGGGCCACTTGCGCCTGCTCCTCCGCTGCGCTGGCGATCACCAGGTTGCGTTCGTTCATCTGGCTGACGCCTTCGCTGATGCGTTCCAGTGCGTGGCCGGCTTCGGTGGCCAGTGACTGGGTATGCACGGCGATCGCCTGGCTTTTGCCCATGGCCTGCACGGCTTCGTCGGCGCCATTGCGCACCTTGGTGATCATCGATTCGATTTCGCCGGTGGAGGTTTGAGTGCGGTGGGCGAGGGCACGTACTTCGTCCGCCACCACCGCAAAACCACGGCCTTGCTCGCCGGCGCGGGCCGCTTCGATAGCGGCGTTGAGCGCCAGCAGGTTGGTCTGCTCGGCGATCCCGCGGATCACGTCGAGGACTTTGGTGATGTCGCGGATCTGCCCGGCCAGCGCTTCGACGCGTTGGGTCGATTCGGTGATTTCCACGGTCATGGTGTTCATCGCGGTGACAGCCTGCTGCACTTGTTGCTGGCCCTTGATGGCATCTTCGGAGGTCTGCGCAGACACCTGCGAAGCGCTCGCGGCGTTGCGCGCCACTTCTTCCACCGCGGCGGTCATCTCGTTGACGGCCGTGGCGGCTTGCTGGATTTCATCGTTCTGACGCATCAGCCCGCGGGTGCTGTCGTCGGTCACCATGGTCAGTTCTTCAGCGGCGGACGCCAATTGATCCGAAGCGGTGGCGATTTGCTGAACCGTGCCCTTCAGGCTGCCCTGCATGTTAGACAGCGCCTTGAGCAACTGGCCGGTTTCGTCCTGACCGCCGACCGCGATGGCCTGGCTCAGATCACCGCCCGCCACTCGGGTGGCGCTGGCCACGGATTGATAGATCGGCCGGGTGATCATGCGGGTGACGATCAGCCCCAACGCAATGGCGCACACCACCGCGATCAACGAACCGATGATCAGAATCCACGTCACCTGCTTGTCCGTTTCGATGCCTTGCTGGGCCTGTTCGTTGGCCTGGCGCAGGTTGGATTCAATCATGATTTTCAGCTCGCCCATGGTCTTGCGATAGCTAGGCGTTACGCTGGTGGCGGCCAATTTGCTGGCTTGCTCAAGGTCGCCACTCTGCGCCACAGACAGCGCATTGAGGGCGGCGCTGATGTAAGCGGCCCAGTCGCGTTCGAAGTCATCGCCTGCGGCTTTTTCATCCGGATCAAGTGGCGTGGCGCGGTAGGTCCTGAAGTCGGTCTCGGCCTGGGCCTGGTTTTCCTTTAGGGACTGGATGGCTGCGTTGATGTCGTCCGGGTTGGCCTTGAGTACGCTCAGTCCGATGGCTTTGAAAAAGTCGCGGTTGGTGGCGATGACGTTGGCCTTCACTGAATCGACCTTGGCGATCGACACCAGATTGTCGCTCACCGTATTTTCAAACAGTTCATACAGCCGGGAAATACCACTCTGCCCCAGTACACCCACCACCACGGTGATCATCGCACACAGACAGAAAGCCGAAAGGAGCTTGGTCTTCAATTTCAGGTCGGTCAGCCAGGACATGGAGTGCACTCGGACGGGGATAGGGTTGCGGCTGGTTGGGTACGCGTTGCATGACTGGATATCGGCTGCACACCCAAGGACTTTACCCGTTTGCGTATGCCTCCTTTGGCATCGATGCCCCGTCAACACGGCGCGAGGGCGTGATTTTTTCCCGCATGGCGTGCCTAAGCTTTGTCCTGCTGCCGCCGATAACTCGGACAAGTGGCGTCATGCCGCAACTTTATTGGCCCTCTCTGCCCAGACCGGGAACGAGACCGCCGCCCTTGCAAGTGCCTCAGGGCCGACTATTTATCCGGTGACAGGAATCTCGATGCTGGCGTGGAACCAAAAAACCTTTCTGATCGTCGACGATTTTTCCGACTTCCGCAGTTCGGTCCGCTCGATGCTGCGCGAGTTGGGCGTCAAGGCGGTGGACACTGCCGACACCGGCGAGGAGGCGCTGAAGATGTGCGCGCAGAAGCGCTACGACTTCATCCTCCACGACTTCAATCTGGGTGACGGCAAGAAGAACGGCCAGCAGGTGCTCGAAGACCTGATGTCCGATCGACTGATCAGCCACGAAAGCGTGTTCGTCATGGTCACTGCCGAGAACAGCCAGGCGATGGTGATGAGCGCGCTGGAGTGGGAGCCGGATGCGTACCTGACCAAGCCGTTCAACCGTGCGAGCCTGGCTCAGCGTCTGGAGAAGATCGTCCAGCGCAAAACCCTGCTCAAGCCGATCCTGCAAGCGCTTGACCGTGGCAATCCGACCGAAGTGTTGACGGCCTGTGCTGCGCTGACCAAGCAGGACCCACGTTTTGCGCCGCTGTGCCTGCGCTACAAAGCCGATGCACTGCGTGACCTCAATCAGCACGAGCCGCTCGAGGCCTTTCTCAAGTCGATCCTCGCCGACCGCCCGCAACCCTGGGCATATGTGGCGCTGGGCAAGCTGCTGTTCAAGCGCGGGCGCAACGCTGAAGCGCAGGGCGTGTACGAAGAAGCGATTCGCGCCTTCAATGCCATGCCGGTGCTCTACGACGGGCTGGCCGACGTGTTGGTGGCCAGCGGCGACAACAAGCGTGCGCAGAAGATGCTGGAAGAGGCGGTGCGGTTATCGCCGTATGCTGTGCGCCGTCAGCGTCTGCTGGGCAAGCTGGCGCTGGAAAACGAGGACTTCGACGGCGCTTCAAAGGCCTACCGTCAGGCCGTTTCCCAAGGCCAGTTCTCCCGCTTCAAGGACCCGGAAACCAACCTCGGTTTTGCTCAGGCACTGATCAGCCGTGGCGGCGAGCGCGGGCTGGATGCCCGCACCCGCATCGAGATCAACCAGACCCTCACCGAAGTCGCCAAGGAAAACGGCAACGACGCTGGCCTGCAAGTGCGCGCGCGTTTGATGAAGGCCACCAGCGTCGCATCCTCCGATCCGGAAATGGCCGCCAAACTGACCGAGCAGGCAATGGAACGGCTTGAGGGCATGGAGCAGTTTCTCAGCGCCGATGCGGCGCTGGCGGTGGCTTCGCAGCTCAAGGCGCTCGGTCAGGAAGACGCTGGCGCGGGCATTCTGAAAAGCTGTGCCGAAATCTATGGCGACGATCCAGTGGTGATGCAGAACATCGCCAGGCAGACCGACGATCCCGAGATTCTCGGCGCCGGCAAAGCGGCCATCGATTTCAATATTCAGGGCATTCGCTGCTACCGCGCCGGCAAGCTCGGCGAGGCGCAGGACCTGTTCCGCCAGGGCCTGGCCCTGCAACCGAAGAACATCAGTATCGCCCTGAACATGGCGCAGTCATTGCTGCACATGGGCGTCCAGAATCTCGACGCGGCGAGCCTGGCGGAATGCCAGAGCAGTCTCAAGATGGTCGGCAAGATGCCGGAGACAGACCCGCGCTTCGAGCGTTTCCAGAAACTGCGACTCAGGGCTTTCGGCGAATGAAAGATCAGGATCTCGGGCTCGACTTCTCGATGGTGATTGCGTCCACCGTTCACGACATGAAGAACGCGCTGGGGTCGTTGATCCAGGCCCACGGCCAATGGGTCAAGCAGCTCCCGGAGGCCTGTCGTGGTACGCCGGATCAAGGCGTCATCGATTACGAGTTCGCCCACCTCAATGGCATGCTGGTGCAGCTGCTCGGGCTCTACAAGCTGGGGGTGAACCAGCTGCCGATGCGCCCCGATTATCACGAGCTGGATGACTTCATCGAAGCGCAGCTGGCGTTCCATCAGGAAGTGCTCGTCAGTCGTGGCATCACGGCGCGCTATGCGGTAAACGACTTCGGTCTGCCGGGCTTCTTTGATCGCGAGCTGATCGGTTCAGTGGTGTCCAACGTGGTCATCAACGCCATTCGCTTTGCGCGCAGTGAAGTGTTGATTACGGCAGGGCAGGTCGGCGAGCAACTGGTGATCAGCATCAACGACGACGGACCGGGGTTTCCGCTACGCATGATCGAGGAACAGACCGATTACGTGCTGGGCATCAACCAGAACAGCGGGAGCACTGGGTTGGGGTTGTATTTCGCGGCGAACATCGCCAGACAGCATCAGCGCAAAGGCGTCCATGGCCACATCGAAATCGCCAACGGCGGCGAGCTGGGCGGCGGGCTGTTCAGCATTTATCTGCCCTGAGACTGTGTGCAGTCAGTAGGACCGGCTTCAGCCGGGAAGCCTTTGATCTGCTGTCGAGCTCAGCAAGACGCCCTTATTCGTTTTCACGGGGCTACAACTTCACGCCTTGCCCCAGCACCACATTCAGCGCGTTGCGCGCATCGTCCAGTTGCACCAGCGTGGCGTGATGGGCGCCCAGCGCATCGCGATTTTCGATGGCGGTGAGGATCGCACGATGGCGGGGCAATGCCAGCTCGTGCAGGTTCGGGCGTTTGTTGGAATGCTTCAACGCCTCGCGCAAGGCCAGCGAGAGCATGTTGCACAAGTGCGCGAGCAAGTCGTTGTGGGTCGCGTCGGCGATGCGGCTGTGGAAATCGAGGTCCGGTTGCAGCACGTCTTCAACGGTCGGCGCGGCGGCCATGCGCTCGTAGGCCTCGCCGATGGCGGTGATGTCTTCGGGGGTGGCGTGTTGCGCGGCGAGGGCGGCGGCCGCCGGTTCGATGATGCTGCGCACGCTGGTGAGCAGGGCGAAAAACTCGTTCTGCGGCGAGCTTTGCATCAGCCAGTGCAGCACGTCCGGATCAAGGATGTGCCATTCGCGGCGCGGCTTGACCACCGTGCCCACCCGTGGCCGGGAATACACCAGCCCTTTGGCGACCAACACCCGCGTGGCTTCGCGCAGCACAGGACGACTGACGGCATATTCTTCGCAGAGCAGGGCTTCGGCGGGGAGTTTGTCATCGGGCTTGAAGCGGCCCGAGACAATCTGCATGCCGATGTCCTGGACAATGCGCGAGTGCATGCTTTTACGGTCGGAGGGCTTACGGTAATCCATGGGGCGCGGGGCAATCCTGAGCGGTGAATGCGGCGCATCATAGCATTGGCGGACAAAGAGACGCGCCGCTCGAAATGACCCGGATTGGTTGCGGCTGAACAAACTGGATTCCCGCGACTGACGCAGATCCTGTGGGAGCGAGCCTGCTCGCGAAAGAGTCAGTCCAGCCACCGCATCTTTAGTGGCGGAAAATCAGTATTCGCGAGCAACCTCGCTCCCACGAGACCGTGGGTGACTTGAGATTTCGAGCCATGCCGAGGACCTGTGGGAGTGAGCTTGCTCACGAAGACGCCAGTCCAGCCGCTGGACATCTAGCGGCTGGAAGTCAGCATTCGCGAGCAAGGTGGAGCGCCACCCCGGTCGCTGCCGCAGGTCCGGCGGCGTGGCGCGTTCAATCAATGGCTTTCAATCAATGAGAGTGTCGTGGCACTTCCGAGCCGCGCATGCCGACCAGGAAGTCGAAGTCGCAACCCTGATCCGCTTGCATCACATGATCGATGTACAGCTGACGGTATCCGCCAATCAACAGCTGTGGCGGTGCTTGCCAGTCAGCCAGACGCGCGGCCAGTTCCGCTTCCGGGATGTCCAGGTGCAGGCGGCCGGTTGCGCAATCCAGCTCGATGAAATCCCCCTCCTGCACCACCGCCAACGGACCACCCGCTGCTGCTTCGGGCGCCACGTGCAAAACCACAGTCCCATACGCCGTGCCGCTCATGCGCGCATCGGAAATCCGCACCATGTCGGTTACGCCCTGGGCCAGCAGCTTGGCCGGCAGACCCATGTTCCCAACTTCGGCCATGCCCGGATAACCCTTCGGCCCGCAGTTCTTCATCACCAGAATGCTGCTGGCATCCACGTCCAGATCCGGATCGTTGATGCGCGCCTTGTACATGTCGAAGTTCTCGAACACCACCGCGCGACCCCGGTGCTTCATCAGCGCAGGCGTGGCAGCGGACGGTTTGAGCACCGCACCCAGCGGTGCAAGGTTGCCGCGCAGCACGCAGATACCGCCATCGGCCACCAGCGGATTGTCGATGGCGCGGATCACTTCGTCGTCGCCATAGATCGGCGAATTCTGCACGTTTTCCCACAGCGTCTTGCCGTTGGCGGTCAAGGCGTCGGGGTGGGGAATCAGGTTGTTCTCGCCCAGACGACGCAACACCGCAGGCAGGCCGCCAGCGTAGTAGAACTCTTCCATCAAGAAGCGCCCGGAAGGCTGCAGGTCCACCAGCGTCGGCGTGCCGCGACCGATGCGGGTCCAGTCGTCCAGTTCCAGGTCCACGCCGATGCGACCGGCGATGGCCTTGAGGTGGATCACCGCGTTGGTCGAACCACCGATGGCCGCGTTGACGCGAATGGCGTTTTCGAACGCTTCGCGGGTCAGGATTTTCGACAGCCGCAGGTCTTCGTTGACCATTTGCACCGCCCGCATGCCGGACATGTGCGCCAGGACGTAACGGCGTGAATCGACGGCAGGAATCGCCGCGTTGTGCGGCAGCGACGTACCCAGCGCTTCGGCCATGCACGCCATGGTCGAAGCGGTGCCCATGGTGTTGCAGGTACCGGCCGAGCGCGACATGCCGGATTCGGCAGAGAGAAATTCGTCGAGGCTGATCTGTCCGGCTTTATAGGATTCGTGCATCTGCCAGACGATGGTGCCGGCGCCGATGTCCTTGCCCTTGTGCTTGCCGTTGAGCATCGGCCCGCCGGTGACGACGATGGCCGGGATGTCACAGCTGGCAGCGCCCATCAACAGGGCAGGGGTGGTCTTGTCGCAACCGGTCAGCAGCACCACGCCGTCGATGGGATTGCCGCGAATGGCCTCTTCAACGTCCATGCTCGCCAGGTTGCGGGTCAGCATGGCGGTCGGCCGCAGGTTCGATTCGCCGTTGGAGAAGACCGGAAATTCAACCGGGAAACCACCGGCTTCGATCACGCCGCGTTTGACGTGTTCGGCGATGGTGCGGAAGTGGGCGTTGCAGGGGGTGAGTTCGGACCAGGTGTTGCAGATGCCGATGATCGGCTTGCCCTGGAACTGATGGTCGGCGATGCCCTGGTTCTTCATCCAGCTGCGGTACATGAAGCCGTTCTTGTCGGCGGTACCGAACCACTGGGCGGAGCGCAGCACGGGTTTCTTGGCGGAATCAGACATAAATCGGCACTCTTATTGTTAGGCTTTATTTGTAAGACTAAAGGCTGCAGGTGCTGACTAAAATAGGCCGAAAATGTCGCGAGTGGAAGAGTTGTAGTCTTAAATAGTAATACTATATAGTCGATCTCAACCGAGGGACGACCCCGCCGGCTTCATCCGCAGCAATGCGCACACGAAGGCAGAGGCGATCCCCGCAGGCTTCCATAACAAAAACAATGAGGACCGCATCCATGAGCCAGGAACTCAGGCTTATTCGTCGCATCACCCTGAAACTCATTCCCTTTCTGATCCTGCTCTACCTGATCGCTTATGTGGATCGCTCCGCCGTCGGCTTCGCCAAGCTGCACATGGGCGCGGACGTCGGCATCGGTGACGCGGCCTATGGCATGGGCGCCGGCCTGTTCTTCATTGGCTACTTCCTGTTGGAAATCCCCAGCAACCTGATGCTCGAACGCTTTGGCGCGCGGCGCTGGTTCGCGCGGATCATGCTCACCTGGGGCGCGATCACCATGGGCATGGCCTTCGTCCAGGGCCCGACCAGCTTCTATGTCATGCGCTTTCTGCTCGGCGCGGCCGAGGCGGGCTTCTTCCCCGGCGTTCTGTACTACATCACCCAATGGTTTCCGGTCCGCCATCGCGGCAAGATCCTCGGCCTGTTCATCCTTTCCCAACCCATCGCGATGATGATCACCGGCCCGATTTCCGGCGGTTTGCTCGGCATGGAAGGCGTGGCCGGTCTGCACGGCTGGCAGTGGCTGTTCCTGTGCATCGGCGCTCCGGCGATTCTGCTCACCTTGCCGGTGTTGCGCTGGTTGCCTGATGGCCCGAAGGACGTGAAGTGGATGGATCCGGTCGAGAAACAATGGCTCGCTGGCGAGCTGAAAAAAGACCTGGAGGAATACGGCCAGACCCGCCACGGCAACCCCTTGCATGCGCTCAAAGACAAACGCGTTCTGCTGCTGGCGCTGTTTTATCTCCCCGTCACGCTGAGCATTTATGGCCTGGGCTTGTGGCTGCCGACGCTGATCAAACAGTTTGGCGGCAGCGACCTGACCACGGGCTTCATTTCTGCGGTGCCGTACATCTTTGGCATCGTCGGCCTGTTGATCGTCCCGCGCAGTTCCGATCGGCTCAATGACCGCTATGGTCATCTGGCGGTGCTGTACGTGATCGGCGCCATCGGTTTGTTCCTCAGCGCTTACCTGACGGTGCCGGTGTTGCAACTGGCGGCGCTGTCGCTGGTGGCGTTCTCGCTGTTCTCCTGCACCGCGGTGTTCTGGACCTTGCCTGGTCGTTTCTTCGCCGGCGCCAGTGCCGCAGCGGGCATTGCGCTGATCAACTCGGTGGGCAATCTGGGCGGCTACATCGGCCCCTTCGTCATCGGCTGGCTGAAAGAACTGACCGGCAACCTGGCCAGCGGCTTGTACTTCCTCTCGGGCGTGATGATCTGCGGCCTGATTCTGACCGGTGTGGTCTACCGTGTTCTGGAGCGCAAGCACGCCTTGCCCGAATCGAAATTTGCCGCCAGCGCGCGCGGCTCTCGTTAACCTCAGGCCGCTCTGTGGAGTGGCGGTGTAGACCCCAAACAGGAGAACCCCATGCATTTAGTACAGTTCGAGCTGGGCAATGGCCAGCGTCGCGTCGGTCTGGTGGACGGTCCGCTGGTGCGCGAAATCCAGGGCGCCACCAGCACCCGTGATCTGGCCCTGGCGGCCATCGGCAAGAAGATCTCCCTCGCCGAGCAGGTTGACAGCCTGGGCTTGGGGGATAACCACGATTACTCGCAGCTGCGTGCCGATCTGATGATCCTGCCGCCGCTGGATCACCCGGATCCCGCGCACTTGCTGGTCAGCGGCACCGGCTTGACCCATCTGGGCAGCGCGTCGGCGCGGGACAAAATGCACCAGCAGGGCAATGACGAAGCGGGCATGACCGACACCATGCGCATCTTCAAATGGGGCCTGGAAGGCGGCAAGCCAGCAGCCGGTCAGCCAGGCGTGCAGCCGGAGTGGTTTTACAAGGGCGACGGCAGCATCGCCATCCGTCCGGGCGAGTCGTTCCCGCAGCCGCCATTCTCCGAAGACGCCGGCGAAGAGCCTGAGCTGAGCGGCCTGTACGTGATCGGTCACGACGGCAAGCCTTACCGCCTGGGTTTCGCCATCGGCAACGAATTCTCCGATCACATCATGGAGCGTAAGAACTACCTGTACCTGGCCCATTCCAAGCTGCGCGCCTGCTCGTTCGGCCCGGAGCTGCGCGTCGGCGATCTGCCGCAGAACCTGGCGGGTACCAGCCGCATCCGCCGCGACGGGCAAGTGCTGTGGGAGAAGGAGTTCCTGAGCGGCGAGGCCAACATGTGCCACAGCCTGGAAAACCTCGAATACCACCACTTCAAATACGCCCAGTTCCTGCGGCCGGGGGATGTGCATGTGCATTTCTTTGGCACCGCGACGCTGTCATTTGCCGATGGCATCAAGACCCAGCCGGGGGACAAGTTCGAGATCAGCCAGCATGAGTTTGGCGCGCCGTTGATCAACGGCATTGCGCCGGCCGAGGCGGTTTTCCAGCCGGGTGGCATCAAGCAGCTTTGATGTCCCGCTCTTGCGGAACGCTTGAATGGCCAGGACTGCATGCGTGGTGATTCGCCGCGTTGCAGAAATCCTGTAGGAGTGAGCTTGCTCGCGAAGCGGTGATCCAGTCACTGAAAGGGGTGACCGGAATTTCGCTATCGCGAGCAAGCTCACTCCTACAGTGGCTGGCTGCTGCGCTCGATACGACACCCATAAAAACAAAACGAGGTGCGACCCATGACCGCCACTGCCATCCCGCTGGAACGCCTCGATGCCGACGCCCTCGAGGACAGCATCTACCGCAAGGTGAGCTGGCGAATCGTGCCGTTGTTCATCGCCTGTTTCCTGTTTGCCTACCTGGACCGCGTCAACATCAGCTTTGCCAAGCTGCAGATGGCCAGCGACCTTGGCTTCAGTGAAACCGTTTACGGCCTGGGCGCGAGCCTGTTTTTCGTCGGCTACTTCCTGTTCGAAGTGCCGAGCAACGTGCTGCTGCACAAGATCGGCGCGCGGATCTGGATCGCGCGGATCATGGTCTCGTGGGGCATCGCGTCCGCCTGCATGATGTTCGTGCAGACCGAATTCTGGTTCTACACGCTGCGCTTTCTGATCGGCGTGATGGAAGCCGGCTTCGTCCCCGGTGTGCTGTACTTCTTCACCCAGTGGTATCCGGGCTCACGTCGGGCGCGGGTGAACTCCTACTTCAAGAGCTCAATTTGCCTGTGCGGTATCGTCGGCGGTCCGATTGCCGGGCTGATCCTCGGTCACTTCGACGGTGTCATGGGCCTGGCCGGCTGGCGCTGGCTGTTTCTGATCGAAGGCATCCCGTCCATCCTGCTCGGCGCCGTGGTGTTCTGGCTGGTCAAGGACCGCATCGAAGACGCCACCTGGCTCAGTGATCAGGAGAAACAGGTGGTGCTGGCGCGCATGGCGAAAGAGGCCCAGCCCGTCGTCAAGCAGACCGTCAAAGACATCTGGAAACACCCGACCACCTACGTCATGTCAGGCATTTACCTGTGTCTGGTCATGGCGCTGACCGGGCTGTTGTTCTGGATGCCGCAGCTGATCAAAACCGCTGGCGTGACCGACACCCTGAATATTGGTCTGCTGACAGTGATTCCGTACGTGGGCGCGGTGATCGGCAACCTGCTGATCGGCGCCAGCTCCGACCGCCACGGCGAGCGCCGCTGGCACATGGCGGGCTGCGCGACGCTGACTGCTGCGGGCTATCTGGTCTGTGCGTTGTTTCCCGGGCAACTGGTGCCGTTGATGATCGGCATGACCATGATCATGACTGGCATCATCGCCTGGATGCCGATCTTCTGGACCATCCCGCCGCGCTTCCTCACCGGTATCGCTGCCGCTGCGGGCATCGCGCTCATCAACTCCCTCGGGCAACTGGGCGGGATCATCGCGCCGTTCATGGTTGGTCGGATCAAGGACCTTACCGGCACGGCGACGCCCGCGCTGTTCGCGTTATTCGCCGTCAGCGTGCTGGCCATCGCGCTGATTGTCTGGGGCATCCCGTCGCGCTACTACGTGAAAGAAGCGGTTCAGGACTGACCCTGCGGTCGTCAGACGCCGAGGCCAGCGCTTCGGCGTCTTTTCACCTATCATTCGCGCTTTCACTGATGCGAACCACTGCCATGACCACCACACCGCAATCCCTGCGCACTGAGCTCCAGACCGCGCTGACCGCCCAGAGCATGATCGAAATCGACGGCCTGCACGCTTTCGAATTCACCCTCGATGAAATGCTCCAGATCGAAAGCATGGACGGCCGCGAGCGCAAGGTCTGGCGCTTCTCCCTGGCGCAGATCGACGCCGCCGAGTTCGATGCCGCGCTCCAGAGCTGGGTCATCAACGACGGCAACGCCGACCACCGCATTGTCGTGCTGCAAGGGATTGCGGCGAGTGACGAGGATGACGATGAAGAGGGCGAGCAGGAATAACCGCGCACTATTGGACTGCAGTGAATATCGAGGGGACTGATTTATTTACAACGCTTCACCGTAAATCAATCTGTCCCCGGGCGCGCGCGGCCCAACCATAAATCAATCCAGCCCCGCCAAGCGCCATGTCCCCGCAGTTTCACAGCACCCACTCGGCAACTACTCTACGCAATACGCTGTCATAGCCGGTGACCATCTGCGTGCACGGCGCGCCAACAACTCCAAAAAGAGAACAGCCCAATGACTCCCAGACTTCTGCCGTGGTTAGCGCTCGCCAGCAGCCTTTCCGCGCTCTCCGTTCAGGCCAAACCCATGACTGATTACGACGTACTGGTCGGTTCCTATACCGCCGGCGCCAGCGAAGGCATTTACCGCTTCGGCTTCAACACCCAGACCGGCCAGCTCGACGCCAAACCGCATCAGGTGATCAAGAGCGACAACCCGTCCTGGCTGACGCTCTCCAAAGACCAGCGTCATATGTTCGCGGTCAACGAGAACGGCCCGGGCCAGAAAGACGTCGTCGGCAAGGTCAGCAGCTACGCTATCGACCCCAAGACCCACGCGGTGTCGTTCCTCAATCAGATCGAAACCAAGGGCGACGAGCCGACCCATTCCAGCCTGAGCCTGGACGGGCGTTTCCTCTTCGTCGCCAACTACGCCGTCCACCCGCAACCGGGTGGCGTGCTGGCGGTGGTGCCGGTCGGCAAGGACGGCAAACTGGCGCCGGTGGTGCAGACCACGACCCACGAAGCGAGCAAGGTGAATCCGGAGCGTCAGGCTTCGTCCCACGTTCACGCGGCGGTACCCACGCCCGACGGCAAGTACCTGATCGCCATGGACCTGGGCGCTGACAAGATGTTTGTCTTCAACTACGACGCCAAACAGCCTCAGCCGCTGAAGCCGGCGAAAGTGCCTTCAGTCGACCTGCCACCGGGCAGCGGTCCGCGCCACCTGACCTTCAGCAAAGACGGCAAGCACGCCTGGCTGACGATGGAAATGAGCGCCCAGGTCGCGGTGTTTGATTATCACAACGGCGTGTTCAAGCAGACCCAACTGGTTGACCTCGCCAACAAGGAAGGTCAACAAAACCGTGCCGCCGGGGGCCTGCACACGTCGCCGGATGGCAAGTTCCTCTACGTTGCCAACCGTGGCGAAGTGAACGAGCTGCTGGTGTTCAGCATCGATGCCGCGAACGGCCAGCTCAAGGAAGTCCAGCGCCGCACCGTGGAAGGCAAGGAACCTCGCGAATTCGCCTTCGACCCGAGCGGCCACTTCGTGCTGATCGCCAACCAGAAAAGCAACCAGATTGTGACCGTCCGCGTTGACCCGAAAACCGGTCTGCTGGGCGACACCGTGCAGAAAGTCGACTTCGATTCGCCGTCCGACTTCCATTTCCTCACCGCACACTGACACCCCGTGACGCTTTGACGCAGGCCCATCCCTTGATTTTCAAGGGCTCTGGGCCTGTATCAATTCAGGTGATAAGGGCTAGTGCCAGAAAAGATTTTTTCCAGAACATCCTCGGGCGTAACTTTCATTCCACGGCCACGACGGTCAAGACTTGAAACGACACACCACAGCGAGGTATCCACCATGAACTTCAATATCTTCTCCATCATCGCCGCGTCCGCCATCTCCGCTACTGTTGCATTGCCTGCCAGTGCGAGTGTTGAAGCGACCGACAAAAAAGTCAGCTCGACCCAGAGCTACACCCCGAAGTACCTGCAACAAAGCGCCAACTTCTACGCCGCTCTGGATCACAAGATTCAACAATGAATAGTATTTCGAAGTGAATCCATTCCCCGTTAACGAACGTATCGTTGCCGGGGAATGGATTTGTAAGAACCTGATGTGAACTGCAACTTTGATAATCGGAAACGCTTTCGCGAGCAACTTCGTCTTCTACAGGTTGATGCGACCCACTGACCACTGCGTGTCAGGCCATGCATCAAGTGCCGGCGAGCTTGTTCGCGAAAGCGCTGAATTCCTCCCCTTTGATCCCCGTCTGCTGGATAAGCGATGGGGTTTTTTTGTGGTTTGAATTCAAGGGGGCGACGCCCGGTTCCCGACAGCAGACACCGATCATGTGGGAGATTCTATGGTTGTCATCAAGCCAAAATCCCCCCTTTCGGTTGATATTCGCTCTGATTTTTCATCAGGGAGAACGCGATCCGAGCGAGTTTGCGGCCAAGCATG